>JAVHVL010000020.1:0-2586 GCA_032160565.1 Pseudonocardiales bacterium
GGCTGGTCACCGACCAGCAAGGACGCCTTGTGGGCTACGGGCGGACGACCTACCGGCCGCCGACGGACCTCGCCGAGCACGTCATCGCCCGGGACCAGAGCTGCCGGTTCCCGCACTGCAACCGCACCGCCCGACACTGCGAGATCGACCACCGCATCGCCTGGAGCGACGGCGGCCACACCAACGAGAGCAACCTGCACGTCCTGTGCGCGCGGCACCATCATTTGAAGCACGAGACCGCCTGGCAGGTTCAGCGACTGCCGAACGGCGACACGAAATGGACCAGTCCGTCAGGGCGCAGCTACACCAAACCCGCGGCCAACTACCCCGTCGACAGAACGACAGACTCGGACCCTGATCCGCCAGCGCCGTTGTGACGCGGGTTCACGCGACGTTCCGTCGCAGCACCGACATCCCTGACCTGCCACGCTGTCCACGTCACAGGAGCCGACTTATCGCGCCACGCCAGATGTGCGATCCGAGAAACACTGATCGTCGGATCAAGGCCCTTCGCGGTCGGACCGCGACTTTGATGAAGTTGATATTGTCGCCGAGTTTTCTACCGACGAGCCCTTGCTGCCGAACTCAGGCCGAGGTGAGCTTGCCGTGCTCGCTGCAGCGGGCGCTCCAGCCCGTCGGCGTCACCTGCACGACCATGCGGCGGCGGCACTTCGCGCAGTAGCGGGGCGGCTCCAGCTCCCGGGCCGAGGCGCAGCCGGCGTGCAGCCCCTCGGCGGCGGGCTCGCCGCAGCGGTCGCAGTATCGGGCACTCACAGGTTCTTCGCGAGTGCCTTGATCGGCATCTTCAGCACGGCGAGCATCGCCAGGTCCTCGTCGGCAGGGCGCCCGAGAGTAGTCAGGTAGTTGCCCACGATCACCGCGTTGACGCCGCCGCGTACCCCGCGCGAGGCGAGGTCCCCGAGCGTGATCTCCCGGCCGCCGGCGAAGCGCAGGATCGTCCGGGGCATCACCAGCCGGAACGTCGCGACCGCGCGGAGCGCATCGACCGCGGACATGGGCTCCTGGTCGCCGAACGGGGTGCCAGGGCGTGGATTGAGGAAGTTCAGCGGCACCTCGTCGGGGTCCAGGGTCGCCAGCTGTGCCGCGAACTCGGCGCGCTGCTCGAGCGTCTCGCCCATGCCGACGATGCCCCCGCAGCACAGCTCCATGCCTGCCTTGCGCACCATCTCGCAGGTGCCCCAGCGCTCGTCGAAGGAGTGCGTGCTGACGACGGACGGGAAGTACGAGCGCGCCGTCTCCAGGTTGTGGTTGTAGCGGTGCACGCCGATCCCCGCGAGCTCGTCGACCTGCTCCTGGGTCAGCATGCCGAGCGAGCAGGCGACGTTGATGTCCACCTCCGCCTGGATCGCGGAGACGCCGTCGCGCACCTGCCGCATCAGCCGCTCGTCCGGCCCGCGCACCGCCGCAACGATGCAGAACTCTGTCGCACCAGTTGCCGCCGTCTCGTGCGCCGCGCGGACCAGCGACGGGATGTCCAGCCATGCCGAGCGGACCGGCGAGTCGAACACGCCGGACTGCGAACAGAAGTGGCAGTCCTCGGGGCAGCCGCCGGTCTTGAGCGAGACGATCCCCTCGACCTCGACCTCGTCACCGCACCACCTCAGCCGGACCTCGTGCGCCAGGTCGAGCAGCTCGTCCACCCGCTCGTCGGGCAGCCGCAGGCACTCCAGCGCCTGCTCCTCGGTGAGGCCGATCCCCTCGTCCAGCACCTGGGTTCGCGCGGTCTGCAGGATGGTCACGCTGCTCCTCGTGGTTGTGGTCGGATCGCGGCCCGGAAGGCCCGGAAGTCGAACGTCCCGCCCAGCCGCGGCGCCAGTGCCGCGTGAGCCTGCCCGGGGAAGTCTGCCATCGTCGCCATCCCGGCAGGCAGCACGCCCAGCAGCTCCCCACCCCGCGCCAGCTGCGCGAGGTCGAAGACGTTGCACCGCTCGGCCAGCCCGGGCTCAGCCGGCCAGCTGCCGACGACGATGCCCTCGATCTCGACGGACGCCTCCTCCAGCGAGTTCATCGTCAGCGTGGTGTGGTTGATCGTGCCCAGGCCGGCGGACGCGACGACGAGGTACGACACGTCCAGCTCGTCCGCGAGGTCCAGCACGGTCCATCGCTCGCGCTCGGCGTACGGCACGAGCAGCCCGCCCGCGCCCTCCACGATCACCAGGTCGTAGTCGTCGTCCAGCTCGGCGAGCCGCATGACGGCCGCGCCCTGGTCCAGCGGCGGCAACCCGCTGATGAACGCTGCATGGTGCGGCGAGAGCGGGTCGGGATAGCGCGCGAACTCGTACCCGTCGGCGCGGCCGGAGAGGCGGCTGACCTCGGCGAGGTCACCAGGTGCGCCGGGCGCGACGCCGGTCTGCGCCAGCTTCACGATCGCGATGCGTCCGGAGGCGCACGCCGCTACGGCCGCGGTGGTGATCGTCTTGCCGATCTCGGTGCCGGTACCTGTGACGACCAGGATCGTCATCCGAGGACCTCGGTGAGGACGTTCGCCGCGCGGTCCAGGTCCGCGGCGGTGAGGTCGGCGCGGGCGGTGAGCCGCAGGCAGGAGCGCCCGGCCGGCACCGACGG
>JAVHVL010000146.1:0-2965 GCA_032160565.1 Pseudonocardiales bacterium
ATCGCCGCGTGCGCTCGTCGTGCCCGCCGCGGTCGCAGCGTGCGGACCTGGATTCGCCCGCCCCACCGGTCGACGGGCGTCTGACTACGCCTCTGCGATCACCCCGAGCGAGACCCGGAAGCCGGCCCGCCGTTGGAGCGGTGGCATGAGGGTTCCCTGACCGACGGGTGAGTCACCGGGGTACCAGCGCACCCATTCCTCGTAGAAGGCGTCGAATTCGGTCGCGTCTCGGAGAGACCAGTTCGCCCAGACGACCTTGTCGAGCGAGCTGCCCTTTGCCTCGAGCGTCGCCTTCAAGTTCTCCATGCATCGCCGCGCGTGCTCCTTGATCCCGCCATTTACTGGCAGACCGGTGTCGAGGTCGATTGGTCCGACCGCCGAGACGTAGACCATTCCGCCCGCGGCGACCGCGCGCCCCAGGCCGACGATCGCGTTGGCCGTCGGTTCCTGAGACGTTGTGCCGCCCCATCGTCCCTTGAGCTGACGGCCGGCGCTGGGCCGTGCCTTGTTCTCGGAGGGGATCCCGAAATCGCCGGGCGGCAGCGTGATCCCCATCCGCTGGAACTGAGGCATGAACGTCGGCCGGATGCCGGTTGGCTTGAGCTCGCCCTCGATCTTGCCGTCGCGAACGCCGGTCTGCTCGAAGGCAAAGATGTCCTGCGTGAGGATCTCGTCGTCCTCGATGCCGTAGATCTCGGTGATGTTGACGATCTTGCGAGAGCCGTCCTTGAGGCGGGCCGTGTGGACGATCAGGTCGACGGCGGATGAGATCTGCTCTCGGATCGCCCGGAGGGGCATCGCGTAGCCCGTCATCAGGACCATCGTCTCGAGCCGACGAAGCATGTCCTTCGGGCTGTTGGCATGGCCTGTCGACAGCGAGCCGTCGTGACCGGTCGTCATTGCCTGGAGCATGTCCAGGGCCTCGCCGGCGCGGCACTCCCCGACGATGATCCGGTCAGGGCGCATGTGCATCGCATTGCGGAGCAGGTTCCGGATCGTGATCTCACCTTCGCCCTCGAGGTTTGGCGGACGTGCCTCGAGCGTGATCACGTGCTCCTGGCGAAGCTGGAGCTCGGCCGCGTCCTCGATCGTGACGATGCGCTCGTCGTTCGGGATAAAGGACGAGATCACGTTCAGCGTGGTCGTCTTGCCGGAGCCAGTTCCGCCGGAGACGAAGACGTTGAGCTTGGCCTCGACGCAGGCCCGCAGGAAATCGAACATCTCCGGCGTGGCAGTCCCGAACCGGACGAGATCGTCGACCGTGAACGGCTTGGCCGCGAACTTGCGGACCGTGATCACCGGTCCGACAAGCGAAAGCGGCTCGATGATCGCGTTGACGCGCGAGCCGTCCGGGAGCCGGGCGTCCACCCGCGGGCTCATGTCGTCGATGCGCCGTCCGAGCGGCGTGATGATCCGCTCGATGATCCGCAGCACGTGCTCGTCGTTCAGGAACACGCTGTCGATGCGCTCGATCTTGCCGTTCCGCTCGATGTAGACGTGGGACGGGCCGTTGACCATGACTTCGGTGATCGTCTCGTCCTTGAGCAGCGGCTCGAGAGGACCGAAGCCCGTCACGTCGTTGGCCATCTCCTCGATCAGGCGCACCCGTTCGTCGCGGGTGACCGCGAAGCCGTGGAGCGTGATCATCCGGTCGACGATCCCCTCGATCTTGGCGCGCGCCTCCTCCGGGCCGACGTCGAGGAGCGTGTCGAAGGAGACGATGACCTCGGTCTTCAGGCGGAGCCGGACGTTGCGCAGCAGCTCCTCGCGACCCGCGACCTGGGAGGCGGTCTGCGGCGGCAGCGGCGGAGGCATGACCGGCACCAGTGCGGCCGCACCCGGGGTTTCGGCTGCCTGCTGTGCCCTCTCCACCCGTTGGAGTAGCGACATGACCTCGACCCCCTTGGATGTGTCGTGACTCGGCGCTTGCAGATCTGGGGCCCCGCGACGTGAGCGAGTCGGACCCCCAACGCTCAGGTCACAGAGAGGATAGCCCGAAAGTCCTGGTACCTCGTTGCACCGAAGCACCAACGCTTCATTTGCGTTGATCGCGCGCAAGCGGCCGCCGCGCGCTGACCCGCGAGCTGCCCGCGGCCGTCACGGATCGCCGCACGAATCCGCCAGGGGTGGGGACGTCAGCCGGAGACTCGCTGGTATACTCCGCGCTTCTCACCGTGGGGCTATAGCTCAGTTGGGAGAGCGTCTGAATGGCATTCAGAAGGTCAGGGGTTCGAGCCCCCTTAGCTCCACCACAAGATCCCTGACGCCGACCGTTCACGACCCCCTGCCGGATCGGCGGGGGGTTTCGTTTCCCCGGAGCCGTTGACCGTGACCACCCAGACCGAACGTCCTCGCATCGAGCGCTACGACGCCGCCGCGATCGAACCCCGCTGGCAGCAGCGCTGGGACGAGCTCGGCCTGCACCGGACCGACCTGCACGACGAATCGCGCCCGAAGTTCTACCTCTTGACGATGTATCCGTACCCGTCGGGTGACATCCACATCGGCCACTGGTACATCGTGACGCCGACCGACGCGATCGCCCGGTTCCACCGGATGCACGGCGAGAACGTGTTCCTGCCGATCGGGTTCGATGCCTTCGGCCTGCCGGCGGAGAACGCGGCGATCAAGAACAAGATCAACCCCCGCGACTGGACGATGTCGAACATCGACAACATGCGCCGCCAGTTGCGGTCGATGGGCGCGACGTTCGACTGGGAGTCCGAGGTCGTGACGGCGGACCCCGCCTACTACCGCTGGAACCAGTGGTTCTTCCTGCAGTTCCTGAAGGCGGGGCTCGCCTACCGGGCCACCTCGACCGTCGACTGGTGCCCCAACGACGGGACGCTCGCCCGCGAGCAGGTCGAGGGCCTGGATCGCCACTGCTGGCGTTGCGGCGCCAAGGTCGAGAAGCGCGACCTGCCGCAGTGGTACCTCAAGGTCACGAACTACGTCGACGAGCTGC
>JAVHVL010000149.1:0-5970 GCA_032160565.1 Pseudonocardiales bacterium
GACTTCCGGGTCTGCGCCGATGACGCGAAGCTCGGGCAGCCGGAGATCCTGCTCGGGGTCATCCCGGGCGCCGGCGGCACGCAGCGGCTGCCGCGGCTCGTCGGGCCGGCCAAGGCGAAGGACCTGATCTATACCGGACGGTTCGTCGACGCCGACGAAGCGCTGGCGATCGGGCTCGTCGACGTCGTCGTCCCGGCGGCCGAGGTGTACCGGACGGCGCTGGCGATGGCCGCCAAGTTCGCGACGGGACCCGCGCTCGCGCTGGCCGCGGCCAAGGCGGCGATCGACGGCGGGCTGGACGGCGACGTCGGCAACGGCCTGCGCCTGGAGTCGCACCTGTTCGCGTCGCTGTTCGCCACCGAGGACCGCTCGATCGGCATGGCGTCGTTCATCGAGAACGGACCGGGCAAGGCCGTGTTCACCGGAGTGCCGCAGTGACGGCAGCGGCGCCGAACCCGCACGCGAGCGCCGAGGAGGTCGCCGCGGCGTGGACGGACCCCAAGCTCGCCAACGTCCTTTACCACGACTGGGAGGCGGGCACCTACGACGAGAAGTGGTCGATCTCGTTCGACGAGCGCTGCATCGACTACGCCCGGGACCGCTTCGCACACGTCGCCGGCCGCGCGAGCTGGCCGTACAGGAAGTCACTGGAACTCGGCTGCGGCACCGGCTTCTTCACGTTGAACCTGAAGCTGGCCGGTGTGCTCGAGGAGGGGCACGTCACCGACCTGAGCCCCGGCATGGTGGAGGTGGCCCAGCGCAACGCGCGGTCGCTCGGCTTCGAGGTCGAGGGGCGCGTCGCCGACGCGGAGACGCTGCCCTACGACGACGACAGCTTCGACCTGGTCATCGGCCACGCCGTGCTGCACCACATCCCGGATGTCGAGCTGTCGCTGCGCGAGGTGCTGCGCGTGCTCAAGCCGGGCGGCCGGTTCGTGTTCGCGGGCGAGCCGACGCGGCACGGCGACGTCATCGCGCGCCGCCTGTCCCGCGTCACGTGGTGGGCGACGACGCGCGCCACCCGGCTGAAGCCGCTGTCGGGTTGGCGCCGCCCGCAGGAGGAGTTGGACGAGTCCTCGCGGGCGGCCGCGCTGGAGGCCGTCGTCGACCTCCACACGTTCCCGCCGGCGGAGCTGGAGGCGATGGCTCGGCGTGCCGGCGCCTCCGACGTGCGCGTCACCACCAACGAGCTGACCGCGGCCTGGTTCGGCTGGCCGGTGCGCACCTTCGAGTGCGCGGTCCCCAGGGGCAAGCTCGGCTTCCGCTGGGCGAACTTCGCGCTGACGGGCTGGCAGCGGCTGTCCGCGGTCGACCGGGTCCTGGAGCGCGTCGTGCCCAAGGGGCTGTTCTACAACGCCGAGATCACCGGGTTGAAGCCGTAGCCATGCCCGCTCCGCACGTAGTCCTGTTCGATCTCGACGGCACCCTTGCCGACTCGGCGCCGGGGATCCTGGCCGGGCTGCGGCACGCCTTCGAGGTCAACGGGCTGCCGCCGCTGGGCCCCGACATCGAGCGAGGGCTGCTCGGCCCGCCCTTCTACGAGTCGCTGCCGCCCCTGATCGGTGACGCGCTCGTGCCCGACGTGATCTCGAGCTACCGGGAGTTCTACGGCCGCGAGGGCATGTTCGACGCCAGTGCCTACGCCGGCGTCCAGCAGGTGCTCGCGGAGCTGCACGGTGCCGGCAAGATCCTGGCCGTCGCCACGAGCAAGCCCGAGCACTACGCCGTGCCGATCGTCGAACACCTCGGGCTGGCCCAGTTCTTCCGGACCATCGGCGGGGACGAGCTCGACGGGTCCCTGCGCACCAAGGCGCTGGTCATCGAGAAGGTGCTCGGCCGGCTCGGCGCCCCGGAGGCCGCCGACGTGGTGATGGTCGGCGACCGCTCGCACGACGTCGAAGGCGCGCGGGCGCACGGCATCGCCACGATCGGTGCCGCATGGGGTTACGGGCTGCCCGGCGAGCTCGCCGCGGCGCGGCCGCTGTTCATCTGTGCGACGCCCGCCGACCTGCGGCGGGTGCTGATCGCGGGCGGGGCCGATGCTCAAGCGTCCTGAGCCGGAGCCGCTGCGCAGCGCCCGGTTCCTCACGTTCGCGTCCCTGCGCTGGGTGCTGCGCAACCGTGCGTACACGCCCTGGTACCTCGCGCGGTACTGGCGCTTCCTGCGCTTCAAGCTGCGCAACCGGCACGTGATCACCCGCGGTTTCGTCTTCATGGACCGCGGCTGCACGATCTACGCGCGCCGCGGCTACTCCCGCCTCATCCTCGGGCGCTGGATCCACCTCGGCGTCGACACCGCGCTGCGCTGCCACGAGGGCACGCTGAGCCTCGGTGACAAGAGCGTGCTGGCCCGCGACATCTCGATCAACTGCTACCTCGACGTCGAGATCGGCGACTCCGCGCTGATCGCCGACGGCGTGTACATCTCCGACTTCGACCACAAGTTCAACGATCTGACGATCCCCATCAAGGATCAGGGCATCACCAAGTCCCGGGTGCGCATCGAGCGCGACGTCTGGCTGGGCACCAAGGTCACCGTCGCCCGCGGCGTGCACATCGGGGAGGGGGCGGTGGTCGGGGCGAACGCGGTCGTCACCCGTGACCTGCCGGCGTACTGCGTGGCGGTGGGCGTGCCGGCGCGCGTGGTCAAGGATCGCCGCGCCCTGCCCTGACGCTACGGTGCCGTGCCGGCGCGGGCGTAGACCTCCGCGGTGTGCGTGGCAACCGCGCGCCACGCGTAGTCGCGCCGGATGATGCGGTCGACGCGCGGCGTCGAACGGCCCACCCCGCCATCGGCCAGCACGGCGAGCACGGCCGCGGTGAGCGCCGCGACATCCCCGGCCGGGAAGGATGCGGCGGCGACGCCGTTGCGCACCAGATCCTGCAGGCCACCTGTCTGGGCAACCACCAGCGGCGTATGCGCGGCGGCCGCCTCGAGCGCGACGATCCCGAACGGCTCGTACAGCGACGGCACCACCGCCAGATCGGCGGCGCCCAGCATCGCAGCCAGCTCCGGCTCCGGCACGAAGCCGGCCCACTCCACGGCGCGGGCGAGCCGCAGCTTGCGCGCCCGCGCCTGCAACTGGCCCTCGAAGACGCCGGTGCCCGCCACCAGCAGGCGCAGCTCCGGATGTGCGCGACGCAGCGCCGGCAAGGCGTCCAGCAGCGTCTGCAGCCCCTTCTCGTGCACCAGCCGGCCGGCGAAGACGAGCAGCGGCCCGGCACCCGCGTGCCGTGCCCGGGCCGCGGTCCGGGCACGCGCTGTGCCGCGCCAGCGCGCCGGGTCGATCCCGTTCGGTACGACGACGACGCGGTCCTCGGCCAGCTCGAACAGCCTCGTCGCCTCGTCGTGCATGGCCCTCGAGCAGGTGATCACCGCGGCGGCCCGGTGCGCGAGCCACCGCTCCACCGAGTGAATCGCGAGGTTGAGCGGCTTCGGCAGCCAGCCCTGGTGCCGCCCCGCCTCGGTGGCGTGCATCGTCACCACCAGCGGTGCGCCGGTCACCTGCGCCAGCGTGATACCGCTCTGCGCCACCAGCCAGTCGTGCGCGTGCACGACGTCAGGCCGCCAGCGCCGCACGACCGGCAGCGCCGCGCGCACGAGCGCGTGCTCGGCCGCCTGCGTCCAGGCCAGCAGCGTCTCGGTGGTGAGGTCCACCGCGATCGGGTCGGCGGCGGCGCGGCGGACGCGGACGCCTTCGCGCACCTCGTCCACCTCAGCGCCCGACTCGCCGCGACTGACGACCCGGACGTCGTGGCCGGCCGCGGCCAGCTCGCGGGACAGCGCGTCGACGTGACGCCCGAGGCCGCCCACGACGAGCGGCGGGTACTCCCACGACAGCATCAAGACGCGCACGGCGTCAGACACTAGTGTCGGGGCGTGCTGACGCCCCGAGGGAGAGCCGTGAAGGCGGGCGTGGCGGTGGGGCTGCTGATCGCCGGGCTCGTCTGCGCCGCGCTGTTCCGGATCGTCAGCGGCACCGAGCACCACGCGTACTCCAGCGGCGCCGTGCCCCCCGCCAGCTCCGGCGTGACCGCCGGCAACACCTACCACCTGTCCGTACCGGGCGGAGTGCAGGCGCTGCAGAAGCGCGGCGCGTCGGTGGCCGCGGCCCAGTGCACCTGGTCGACGGGCGGATCAGCGAACCAGGTGCTCACCGCGACCACGGAAGGTGCCGGCACGAAGGCGACCAACGTCGTGGCCAGCTTCATCGCGCCGTACACCGGCGACATACACGTGGACTGTGCCGGCTGGGGGGCGATGTACATCGACGACGCCGACAACAGCCCCGCCGACAGCTCCGGCTGGTTCCTCGTGCTCGCCGTGGTGACCCTGACGCTCGGGGTCGGCATGGCGCTGTCGTCGCTGCGGTCGGCAGCTGGGCGCGCGTCGAGCTCAGCCGACGGGTCGCCGGGCGAGGACGACGAGGTCGAGCGATTCGTCCACGCCGTACACGTCCGCAGCCAGGACGGCGAAGTCGGCGCTGCGGACGGAGATGACGTCCTCGCGTAGCTGCTCGCTCCATTCGTCCGGGGGCGCGGCCAGCTGGGCATCGACGAAGGACCCGCCGTGCTTCCCGTCCAGCGCGGCCAACCGGGGACCGGCGTGCAGCCCGCGGACGCTGTCGATCTCGAAGCCGCACCTCGTCAGCAGGTCGACGAGCTCGGTGGCGGTGAACTCGTGCGTGTGGAACGGGTTCACCGGCGCATCGAGGCCGGGGGAGAACGTCAGCCGGTTCGGCGTGGTCACCAGTAGCTGCCCGCCGGGGCGCAGCACCCGCAGGCATTCGCGGACGAACTCGGGGTGGTTCCACACGTGCTCGACGACCTGCAGCGTGGCCACCACGTCGACGGCGCGCGACGCGACCGGCAGCGCCGCGAGATTGGCCCGGACGAAGCTCGCCCGCGGGTAGGTCGCACGCGCGTGTGCGACCGTCGGTGCGTCGTAGTCCACGCCGAGGATCCGGTCCGCAGCCGAGGCGAGCAACGCCGTGCTGTAACCCTCGCCACAGCCGACCTCGAGCACCGACCGGCCCGCGACGAAGGGAACCGCGAACTGGTAGGCGACCTCGTGGCGACGGAACCAGTAATTTTCCGCCGGGACGCCCGGGACGGTCCGCTCGCCCGTCAGCGGCAGCGGCGGCGCGTCGGACACGCGAGCAGATTATCGGTCGGTATTTGACGTCCGGTGGGTTGATCACAACAATGCGCACAGCACGCGCAACTGGCGCGACACGCCTGTCCGGGGGGACGACCATGCACCGCAGCGAAACCACCATGCCCACCTCGCGGGGAACCGCGGTGCCCACCTCGCGGCGCAGGGGTCTGGCCGCACGTCTCACCGGGCTCGGCGCGGCCGGCTTCGCGGCCGCGCTGCTCGTGGCGCCGTCGGCACATGCCGACGACAGCGCGGCCCCGCCCGTGGACACGTCCTCGGACACGGGGACGCCGACGGACCCGGGCACCACCCCGGCGGCGAGCAGCACCACACCCGCAGCGAGCGCCGCCGCCACAGGCAGCAGCAGCTCGGCGGGCACCGGCAGCTCCGCGCCGAGCGCATCCGCAGCCGCGACCAGCTCCACCCCGTCGCCCTCGGCCGGCTCCGGCTCCGGCGGGTCGGGTGCCGCGAAGCCGGGCGCCACCGCGCGGAGGCCCGCGCCGCAGGTCCAGCTCCTGCCGACGTACGGAGCGCAGAAGATCCGAGTCGGGATGCAGCTGAAGGACGGCTCGTACTACCCGCCCGGCGCTTCGCTGGCGGGCGTGACGGTCCACGCCGTGGAGACCGACGTCGACGGGACAGTCGTCAACGCGGGTGACTGCGCCCTGGACCAGACCTCCGCCACCACGGCGCTGTGCCCCGTCCCCTACTTCGCCAGCGCAGGAGACACGGTGGTGTTCACGCAGACCACCGCACCCGACGGACCCGGCATCCTGCGCGACCCGCAGGGGGTCACCGTGGGGCCGTGCGTG
>JAVHVL010000111.1:0-3395 GCA_032160565.1 Pseudonocardiales bacterium
GAGGTGGCCACCGGAGTCGAGCGACATGCCCAGCATCCGCTGGTCGCCGAGCTCCTTGCGCAGCGTCTCCCAGTCCTCCTCGGACAGCTCGCTGACGTTCTTGGCGGCGAGCCGCTCGAGGGCCGGCGACTCCACCCGGTGCGCGAGGATGGCCCAGAACGCAACGAGGTTGGCGTCGATGCCGGAGTGTGGCTGGACGTAGGCGTGCGGGGCGCCGAACAGCGCCGTGGCGTGGTCGGCGGCGAGCTGCTCGACGGTGTCGATGTTCTGGCAGCCTGCGTAGAAGCGGTGCCCGATCGTGCCTTCGGCGTACTTGTCGGACAGCCAAGTACCCATCGTCAGGAGCACCGCGGGGGAGGCGTAGTTCTCGCTCGCGATCAGCTTCAGCGACGAGCGCTGGTCGGCGAGCTCGCTGCGGATCGCTCCGGCGACGTTCGGCTCGACGGCGGCGATCACGTCGAGGGCGCTGCGATACGCAGCGGTGGCCTGCGTGGCATCGAACGGCTGGGACATTTGGCGCGCCTCCAGAGATCGGTGATCGAGGGCACCCAGGCGCGCGGCGGTGATGCTCGAGCCGCTCCCCGGTGGTTGGGACCCACCTTACGAACACGCCAGTCACGACTCGCGGCCAGCATAGGTCACCGCAGATGTTCGACCACGGCGACCGCTGAGGATCTACTAGGACGTCCTACTATTTGAGTCATGGGCATCGGGAATCCTGACTTCGACCTGTACCGCCTCACCGAGGAGCAGGACCTGCTCCGTCAGGCTGTACGCGAGCTCGCCGAGGACAAGATCGCGCCGCGGGCCGCCGAGGTCGACGAGACGGGGGAGTTCCCCCACGACGTCTACGACGCGCTGGTCCGTGCCGAGTTCCACGCCGTGCACATCCCCGAGGAGTACGGCGGGGTCGGGGCCGATGCGATCTCGGCGTGCATCGTGATCGAGGAGGTGGCCCGAGCCTGCGCGTCGTCCTCGCTCATCCCGGCAGTGAACAAGCTGGGGACGATGCCGGTGATCCTGTCCGGCTCCGAGGAGCTGAAGAAGCAGGTGCTCACGCCGGTGGCGACGGGGGAGGCGATGTTCAGCTACGCGCTGTCCGAGCGGGAGGCCGGTTCGGACGCGGCGTCGATGCGCACCCGCGCGCTGCTGGACGGGGAGCACTGGGTACTCAACGGGACGAAGTGCTGGATCACGAACGCCGGTGTCTCGTCGTACTACACCGTCATGGCGGTCACCGATCCTGGCAAGGGCGCCAACGGCATCTCCGCGTTCGTGGTCCACAAGGACGACCCCGGCTTCGCCGTCGGCGCCAAGGAGCGCAAGCTCGGCATCAAGGGCAGCCCGACCTGCGAGATCTACTTCGCGGATTGCACGATCCCGGCCGACCGGATCGTCGGCGAGCCGGGCACCGGCTTCAAGACCGCCCTCGTCACGCTCGACCACACCCGCCTGGCGATCGGTGCCCAGGCTCTGGGTATCGCGCAGGGCGCGTTCGACGCGGCGGTGGCCTACGTGAAGGAGCGCAAGCAGTTCGGCAAGCGCATCGCGGACTTCCAGGGCATCCAGTTCATGCTCGCGGATATGGCGATGCGCATCGAGGCCTCCCGCCAGCTCGTCTACGCCGCGGCGGCCCGCGCCGAGCGCGGCGAGCCGAACCTGACGTTCACCTCCTCCGCCGCGAAGGTGTTCGCCTCGGACACCGCGATGTCGGTCACGACCGATGCCGTGCAGCTGTTCGGCGGCGCCGGCTACACGCGGGACTTTCCCGTCGAGCGGATGATGCGCGACGCCAAGATCACCCAGATCTACGAGGGCACCAACCAGATCAACCGCATGGTGATGGCCCGGAACCTCCTGAAGTAGCCCCCCGCTCCCCCCGCTCCGACGGGAGGGCATGAAAGCCTGGCGGGCATGACAGGCATGACAGGACCGTTCACCCAACTGCCACCTGGCCTTCCGGCGCCGGAGGACGACGGGGCGGCCGACCACCTCGTCGGTCTTCGCATGCCGGTGTTGGGGCTGCCGACCACGTCGGGGCGGGTCGTCGACCTGCACGAGCTCGGGCCGGGGCGGACGGTCATCTACCTCTACCCGATGTCGGGCCGGCCCGGCACCCAGCTGCCCGACGGTTGGGACAGCATCCCCGGTGCCCGCGGCTGCACCCCCGAGTCGTGTGCCTTCCGCGATCATCACGACGACCTGCTGGCCGCCGGCGCGACGGCGGTGTTCGGCCTGTCCAGCCAGGACACGGATTACCAGCGCGAGCTCGCCGAGCGGGTACATCTGCCCTTCGAGCTGCTCTCCGATCCGGAACGTCGCCTCGCCGGTGCGTTGCGACTGCCGCTGTTCGACGTCGCCGGCATGACGCTCTACAAGCGACTGACGCTGGTCATCCGCGCCGGCGTGATCGAGCACGTGTTCTACCCGGTCTTCCCCCCGGACGGGCACGCCGAGCAGGTGCTCGGCTGGCTGCGGGCGAAGTGAGGCTCACCGCTGCCGAGCGCGGTACGCGGCGACGTTGGCGCGGTTGCCGCACGTCGCCGAGCAGAAGCGGCGGGAGCGGTTCTTCGACAGGTCGATGAAGACGTCCGAGCAGTCGCCACCGGCACAGACCTGCAGGCGCGCCATCTCCTTCAACCGGATCACGTCGCTCATCGCCATCGCGGCCTCGACGGCCATCCGCTCGGCCAGCGGGGCGTCCGGCGCGGTGGCGTGGATGTGGTAGTCCCACTCGTCGTGTTTCGCCAGCTGTGGCAGGGCGTGCCCGTCACTCAGCAGGCGGTTCACGATGCGCACGGCGCCGTCCTCGTCCACCTGCCAGAGCCGGGCCAGGGTGGGCCTGAGCTCTTGGACGGCGGTGAGCTCGGCGCGGGTGCGGGCCCGCGCTCCGGTCCATCCCCAGGCGGCGACGAATGCGTCGAGCTGCTCGACGCTCGTCAGCTGCTCACCGTCGCTGCGGTCGGTGTTCACCAGCGCGGCGGCGGCCGCGAGGGCCACCTCCGTGTCATGGGCGAAAATCATGTTGACTCCTTACCGCGATGCGACTAGCGTTCGGGGCGTCGTAAGGAGCATACGACAGTTGACTTGTTACATCGACCCGATGAATCGAAAGGGGTGCCGCAGTGGCCACCTCGGGTGGGAACGGTGCCGGGCTGGGGCTGGCGGTCCTCTCCGCCGCCACCTTCGGGACCTCGGGCAGCTTTGCGACGTCGCTGATCGACGCCGGCTGGTCGCCGGCGGGCGCGGTGACGGCGCGGATCCTGACCGCCGCCGCGATTCTCACCGTGCCGGCCCTGCTCGTGCTGCGCGGGCATTTCGCCCGGCTGGTCCGCTCGTCGCGCAGCATAGCCGCGTACGGCCTCTTCGCCGTCACCTGTGCGCAGCTGTGCTTC
>JAVHVL010000154.1:0-5402 GCA_032160565.1 Pseudonocardiales bacterium
CGCAGCTCGCGGACTATCTCACCGAAGCCGCCGCCGTGTTCGCCGCCGCCGAGAGTGGCGGACGGACCGGCGAGCTTGCGTCACCCGGGAGCGTCTCCGACGATTTCGACCACCTCAGATGGTTCGATCTGCCGGCGTCATGCCTGGCACCGACCGCTTGAGTACGCATTCCCGAGCCGGACCAACCGTTCGGAGATGACCCATATCTCACTTCGGCGTGAGCGGAGCCACGGCTCCGGATCTGCGGTTAGCGTGGAAAGCCTCCGGAGCCGTGACTCCGGTTAGCGAGTGGGAGGCTTGTCGATGTCCGGTGCCAGGCGGTCGCACTACCAGCTCTCGTTCGTGGTGCTGGCTGTTGCCACGAGTGCTTTTGCGTTGCTGCAATCGCTGGTCTCGCCGGTGTTGTCTCTGCTCGAGACCGATCTGCACACCAGCCAGAACACCGTCACCTGGGTACTGACGGCCTACCTGCTCTCGGCATCGGTGTGCACGCCGATCCTCGGCCGGATCGGCGACATGATCGGCAAGGAGAAGGTCCTCGTCGTCGTGCTGATCGTGCTGGCCATCGGCTCGGTGCTGGCCGCGGTGGCGTCGTCCATCAGCCTCATGATCGTGGCGCGGGCGATCCAAGGCGTCGGCGGCGGCGTCATTCCCCTGTCGTTCGGCATCATCCGCGACGAGTTCCCCCGCGAGAAGGTCGCCGGGGCGGTCGGCACACTCGCTGCGCTGCTCGCGGTCGGCGGCGGCCTGGGGTTGGTCCTCGCCGGCCCGATCGTCAACGCGCTCGACTATCACTGGCTGTTCTGGATCCCCGGTGTGGTCGTGGCCCTGGCGGCGATCGCGACCCACGTGATCATCCCCGAATCCCCGGTGCGGACGCCGGGAAGGATCAGCTGGGCGGCAGCGGTCCTCTTGTCCGGCTGGCTGGTCGCCCTCCTGCTCGCCGTCAGCGAGGGCCCCAACTGGGGGTGGAGCTCGGCGCCGGTCGTGGGATTGCTCGTAGCCGCCGCCGCCCTGGCTGTCGCGTGGGTGGTGGTCGAGACCCGCTCGAAGCAGCCGCTGATCGACATGAAGATGATGCGGCTGCCGGCGGTGTGGACGAGCAACCTCGTCGCGTTCTTCTTCGGGGCCGGAATGTACGCGATCTTCGCCTTCCTGCCGGAGTTCGTGCAGACGCCCTCGAGCTCCGGGTACGGCTTCTCCGCCAGCGTCACCGAGTCGGGACTCATCGTGCTGCCGATGACGGCAACCATGTTCTTGTTCGGCCTGTGGTCCGGGCCGTTGTCAGCCCGGTTCGGCGCCAAGGCCGTCCTGGTGGCCGGGTCGGCTGTCAGCGTCGTGCCGTTCCTCATCCTCGCCTTCGCGCACGGCGCGATCTGGGAGGTCGTCATCGCGATGGTGCTCATGGGCGTCGCGTTCGGGTTGGCCTTCTCGGCGATGTCCAACATCATCGTCGACGCGGTGCCGGCGAGTCAGACGGGCGTGGCCAGCGGCATGAACGCGAACATCAGGACCATCGGCGGCTCGATCGGAGCGGCGGCCATGGCCAGCATCCTCACCTCCGGGCAGCTGACGGGCGGCCTGCCCAAGGAATCCGGCTACACGATCGGCTTCGCGGTGCTGGCGGGGCTGCTCGTGCTGGCAGCGGTGGCCGGATCGTTGATTCCGAACCGGCACTCCGGCCGCGGCCCGAGGCACGTCGACATGGCGCATGCCGAACTGGCTCTGATCGCGGCAGGTACCGTCGTCGGCGATGAGTCGGAGTGACATGACCAGCCCCACGGCGGCAATCGTCTTCGACAGACCCCTGCGCCGCGACGCGGCTGAGAACCGGGAGCGGCTGCTCGCGGCAGCCAGCGAGGTCTTCGCGGAGCGTGGCCTGGACGCCGGCGTCGAGGAGGTCGCCCGAGCCGCAGGCGTCGGGATGGGGACGCTGTACCGGCGCTTTCCGAGCAAGCAGGCGCTCATCGACGAGCTCGTCGGGCTGATGTTGCGGGACTTCCTCGATATCGCCCGCACCGCCACGGAACGTACCGACGGCACCGGGCTGGAGCGCCTGCTCGTCAACACCGCGCAGGTGCAGGCGGCGCATCCCGGCTGCCTGCGCCGGCTGTGGGCTCAATCCGAGGCCGGCCTCGAGGCGATCGAACACTTCCGCCGGCACATCCCGGTGCTGCTCCGGTCGGCGCAGAAGCACGGCCGCATCCGTGCGGACATCACCGCGAGCGACGTCCTGATGGTGCTGTGGTCGGTCAGCGCGATCATCGACACGACGGCCGCGGCGGCGCCCAACGCGTGGCGACGGCACATCGAACTCGCGATCGCGGGGCTTCGTCCGGTCGACCGGACGCACCTCGCCGCAGAACTGATCGAGCGGCCGATGACCATGGCCCAGGCCCTTCAGGTCAGCGCAGCCAGCCGGTAAGCCACTCAACGAGAAGCTTGGGCCCGATGAGGGAGCGCTCATCAGCTTCCGACTGCCGCTGCCCCGGGACGCCGCGTAGCACGCACGCTCAGGTGAGCAGGATTTCGGCGAGCTCGCTGAAGCCGGCCAGCAGGTCGGCGCCCTGGGAGGCGATGAGCTGGATGCAGACGTGGTCGGCACCCGCGTCGAGGTGCGCCGTGATCCGCGTGGCGACCTGCTTGGCGTCGCCCATTCCGACCAGCCCTTCGACAAGGCGGTCACTGCCGCTGCCGGAGATGTCGTCGTCGGTGAAGCCGAGGCGGCGCCAGTTGTTCGTGTAGTTGGACAGCGTCAGATAGCGACCCAGCGCGGTGCGGGCGAGTTCACGGGCGCGGGCGGGGTCGGCGTCGAGGACTACGTGCTGCTCGGGCGCGAGCAGGACGTCCGCGCCGAGCAGCTCGCGGGCCCGGCGGCTGTGCTCGGGCGTGACGAGGTACGGGTGGGCGCCGGCGGTGCGGTCGGCGGCCAGGCGCAGCAGTTTCGGGCCGAGCGCGGCGAGGGCGCGCTGGCTGCGCGGTACGCCGGCGGCGTCCAACCGGTCGAGGTACTCCACCACGGCGTCGTAGGGCATCGTGTACCGGCTGGTCGCCTCGGGGTGGCCTGCGCCGACGCCGAGCAGGAATCGTCCTGGGTAGGCAGCGGCGAGGCGGTGGTAGGACGTGGCAATCGTCGCCGGGTCGTCCTTCCAGATATTGACGATCCCGGTCGCGACGGTGAGCCTGCTGGTCGCGGCCAGGGTGCGCCCGACCCCTTCCAGCTCGCCACCCTGGGAGCCGCCGATCCAGATCGCGCCGTACCCGAGCTCGTCCAGGCCGCGCGCCAGCTCAGGGCTCGGCGGGGCGCTGATCCAGACGCCGATCCTGCCGAGTTCGGGGAGTTCGGACATTGCGTCCTCCTGGTGCCGCCGCGTCGTTGCTGACATCGATTCCAGCGCGATTCGCAGGGCCCCGCATTCCCCGTCCTACCTAGGCATCGGTTAATTCGCGCGGTACGGCGATCACGTCGACGAGCGCTCCGCTGCGCCACACGGTGACCTCCAGGCGGCGGCCGATCGCGTTCTCGACCATGAGTTGCTGGACGGAGGTGTTGGTGGCGGCGTCCTGGCCGTCGACGGCCAGCACGATGTCGCCGACCCGCAAGCCGGCCGAAGCGGCCGGGCTGCCCGACATCACCTGGGCGACGCGCAGGCCGGTGCGCCGGCCGAGCTTGCTGGCCAGCGACGGTGGCAGGGGCACCTGTGCGCCGGCGATGCCGAGCCAGGCGCGCCGCACCCGCCCCTGGGTCATCAACGTGGTGATGATCTGGCGAGTGGTGTTGTTGATCGGCACGGCCAGGCCGACGCCGATGCCCGCGACGGCCGTGTTGACGCCGACCACTCGTCCTGCGCTGTCGGCCAGGGCTCCGCCGCTGTTGCCGGGGTTGAGCGTGGCGTCGGTTTGGATCACCTCGTCGACGACGCGACCGGCCCGGGTCGGCAGCGAACGGCCGAGGGCAGAGACGATGCCGGCGGTGACACTGCCCCCGAAGCCCAGCGGATTGCCCAGCGCGACGACGAGCTGCCCGACGCGCAGTCGGCTCGCGTCGCCAAGGGTGACTGGCGGGGGTACCTCGTCCCGGGCGCGGAGCACGGCGAGGTCGGACAGCGGATCGGAGCCTATGACGTCGGCGCGGACCTCGCGCCCGTCGGTGAACGACGCCTCAGTGACCGTGCCCCCCTCGACGACGTGCGCGCTCGTCAGCAGGAACCCGTCGGCGGTGAGCACGCTGGCGCTGCCCGCGCCGTCCCCGCGGGGCGTGCGCACCCGCAAACTGGCAACACTGGGAAGGACCGTTTCGGCAACGCGCACAACCGCGGCCGAGTACGCGTCCAGCGGATCCGGCGGCGTGCCCGCGCCTTCGCGATCGGTCATGTCCTTGCAACGCGGAGCGGCGCGATGGAGTACCCGGCGTTCGCTGTCAGCGCAGCGGTCGGGGTTCCGCGGACCTGCGGCCGGCCCATCGCCTCTGAACCGGCCTGGCGTGCCCATTCGGCGCCGCGGAACCGGGCCTCAGCAGGCCAAGACAGCCACCGGCCGGGCCATGCAAGGTTGCAGCGACCTCCACTGCCCGAAGTTCCGGATGCAGGTGAGCGAGCGATGATTGCAGCAGCGACATTTCGACGCCTCCGCGAATTCGATCCCGGCGAACTGCCCGTGATCTCGATGTATCTGACGATCCCGGTCGATCCGCACGAACACAACGGGATCAGGACCCGGGTGAACAGCCTGCTGGAGCAGGTCCGCCCGCTCGGAGCCGATGAATCGCTGAGCCATGCCGCGCGGCTGTCGGTGCGTCAGGACGTCGAACGCATCGAGGAGCTGCGTGCGAAGGAGCACTGGCAGCCGCCTGCGATCGCGGTTTTCTCCTGTTCGGGAAAGGACTTTCTCGAGGAGGTCCAGCTCCCGCGTCGGATCCGCGACCGGATCGTCGCCGACGCGACCCCCTGGGTATGGCCGATGATGGCGGTGCTCGAGGATTTTCACCGCGCCGTCGTGCTGGTCACCGACCGGAAGTCGGCGCAGGTGTGGGAGCTCTTCCAAGGCGAGATCCAGCGACTTCAGGAGGTCGAGGACCGCGCCCTTCGGAAGCCGAACTACGCCGGCTGGCACGGGCTGAAAGAGCACACTGTCGGACACAAGGCATTGGAGCTGGAGAAGCATCACTTCGTCCGCGTGGTCGAGATGCTGGATGAGATCTTCCTCGACCCCAGCTATGAACTGCTCGTGCTCGGCGGCCAGCACGACGAACTCGCGCGGCTGGAGGCGTACCTGCCGAAGCGGCTGCGGCAGCGGCTTGCGGGGACGTTCAACGTGGACCCGCGGCCGAATCTGGAGGCCGAGGTACACGAACGCGCGAGCGCGGTCGTCGAGAGCTGGGAACGCGAGGACGAGAAGCGCAG
>JAVHVL010000125.1:0-3498 GCA_032160565.1 Pseudonocardiales bacterium
AGGTGCAACGTCATCATCCGGCCGAAGTTGGCCGGGTCGTGCGGCGACACGACCGGTCCGCCACGTGGCCCGGGTTTCAGGGTCACCAGACCATTGACCTCGAGGATGCGGAGAGCTTCTCGCAGTGAGCCGCGCCCGACTCCGAATTGTTCGACCATCGCGTTCTCCGGCGGCAACATGGCGCCAGGCTCGAGATGGTTTCGCTGGATGTCCTGCAAGATCTGCCGCGCTATCGACTCGGCGACCTTCTCAGTTCGCTGAGCCACAGATCCCTCCCAGTACGTGATGGGCCGGCCACCGAGCCGGCTCCAGGCAAACAACCCATATGTTAGCCAGAGAATCAGGCTCAGTGCGTCAGGCGCGCAGGCATGCGTCGTGGACGGTTCCTTCTCCTTATGCTATGAATGCTTATGCTATGAATGATTATCACTAATCGCCGTCGAAGGGGACCACGGTGCCGACCGACCTGATCTCACGCACGTCCTTCTACGCCGGGGGCAAGCACGTCGAGGTGACGCCGGGCACCGGATCGCTCGCGGTCATCAACCCGGCCACCGAACAGCACCTCGGCACGATTCCCGACTGCGGACCGGCCGAGATCAACGCCGCCGTCGATTCAGCGCAGGGCGCGCTGCTCGGCGAGTGGGGCCGCACCAGTGGCGAGGAGCGCGCGTCGGCGATGCAGCGGTTCGCCGAGGCGTTGCTCGAGCGCAGCGACGAGATCGCAATGTTGGTGACGCAGCAGAACGGAATGCCCATAGGATTGTCGACCGCCGCCAATGCGCTGCCAGCCGCGGCGTCGCTGAGCTACTACGCGGGACTGGCTCGGGCTGCGTCGCCGGACGAGGTTCGACCGGCGCTGAGCTTTGCCGGTCACACCGTCGTGCGGCGCGAGCCGGTCGGCGTCGTCGCCACGATCGTCCCGTGGAACTACCCGCTCGGCCTAGCGTTCATGAAGATCGCCCCAGCACTGGCGGCCGGCTGTTCGATCGTGCTCAAGCCGTCGCCCGAGACGTCGCTCGATACGCGGCTGATCGCCGACGCCGCTGACGAGGCCGGACTGCCGCCGGGCGTGCTCAACATCGTCACCGGCGCTCGCGAGGCCGGCGGCTATCTGGTCACCCATCCTGATGTCGACAAGGTTGCGTTCACCGGGTCGACGGCAGCAGGTCGCATCATCGCGGCGCAGTGCGGCCAGGCGCTGAAACCGGTCACTCTCGAACTCGGCGGCAAGTCGGCGGCGCTGGTCCTCGACGACGCCGACCTGGCCGAAACGCTCGGCGGGCTGGCGTTCCTCTGCTTCGCGAACGCCGGCCAGTCATGCTTCCTCAACTCCCGCGTGATCGTCGCGCGATCGCGCTACGACGAGGTGGTCGACGGTCTGGTGAGCCTCGCCCGCAGCTTCGTCCTCGGCGACCCGATGGACGAAGCCACGACCATGGGCCCGCTGATCACGGCCGCGCAGCGTGAGCGCGTGGCGGCCTACGTCCAGGGCGCGGTGAACGACGGTGCTCGGCTCGCGACCGGGGGGCGCCGCCCGCCGCAGCTCGAGCGCGGATGGTTCTACGAGCCCACCATCGCCGTCGACGTCGACAACCGCTCGACGCTGGCGCAGGAGGAGGTCTTCGGCCCGGTCATCGCCGTGATCGCCGCCGATGACGACGACGACGCCATCGCCAAGGGAAACGACTCGGAGTTCGGCCTCGGCGGCAGTGTGTGGAGCGCGGATCCCGCTCGCGCCGAGTCTGTTGCGCGCCGCGTGCAGACCGGGACGATCGGCGTGAACATGTGGACGCTGGATCCGGCGGCGCCGTTCGGTGGGCACAAGGCCAGCGGCCTCGGCAAGGAGTTCGGGCCCGAAGGTCTGGACGAGTACGTCAAGCTGAGTTCGCTGTTCGTACCCTCTCGCTGAACCGCTCGGCGATGGCCACTGTCGTCAGGTGGGTGTTCGCCCGCGGGATGTCGGGCAGCACGGATGCGTCGACGACGTGCAGCTGCTCGTAGCCGATCACCGCGCAGTCCGGGTCGACGACTGCGCGCGGGTCGCCGACCGACCCCATCCGGCAGGTGCCGACTGCGTGCGCATAGCCGGTGAGGTTGGCGTCGAGCCACTCGTCGACATTGCAGATCTCGTCGGGCGACCCCTCGCCCGCAAGCACGGCGTCGGTGATCGCCGCGATCACAGGCTGCTCGACGATCTCGCGCAGCCGCCGGACGCCGTCGCGCATGCGTTCGCGATCTCTGTCGTCGGTGAGCATCGCGAAGTCCACGTCGGGATCGATCCTCGGATCCAGATCGCGCAACGTCACCCGACCCCGAGAGAACACCTGCATCGCGGCGACGTTGAGGATGCCGATCGCGGTTCCGGCGGGAGGGGGTCCGGCCGCGAGCGGCAGCACCTGCATGTCGAGGGCACCGGCGCCGGCCAGGCCGGAACTGTAGCGCAGCAGCGTGTTGATGACGTGGCGGTCGGGTGTGGATCTCGCCGACTCAGCGAGCGCGAGGACGAATCCGGCCGCCGGATGCTCGATCAGGTTCTGGCCCACGGGCAGGTTGTCGTCGACACCGAGCCCGCTGCGCAAGAGGATCGCCGGCGAGTGGATCGCACCGGCAGAGACGATCACGGATGAGGCCAGGACGTCGTGCCCGTCGGCGGTTCGGACGCCGACTGCGCGCGTGCCGCCGAACAGGATCCGATCTGCGAGGGTTGTGCCCCGGATCTCGAGATTGGGCCGGTCGCGCGCTGCTTCGAGGTAGGCGTCGTTCGTCGATATTCGGTGCTCGCCGCGCGCGTTCACGGCGATGGGTGCGAAGCCGCCTTCGCAGCCGGGATCGTGGTAGTCCGGGCAGGCTGGGTAGCCGAGTGCGAGGCACGCATCGCGCAGCGCGCGCTCCATCGGAGACCAGCGGGCCTCGTCGACGCGCCGCAACGGAAGTGGGCCGTCGCCGGTTCGCAGATCGTCTTCCTCGAGCGCGTCGAACAGCGCCTCGAAGACGGCCGCGTCCCACCCCGTACAACCCGACTCCTTGGCCCAGGCGTCGTAGTCGTCCGGCAGCCCGCGCATCGCGATCAGGGCATTGACAGCCGAGCTGCCGCCGACGCCGCGGCCGCGCAGGTACGGCCCGCGCCGACCGCGCACGAGCGCGGCATCGAGGTCGGGCCAGATGCGATCGGGTTCGGAAAGCGCGGCCCACATGTTCGGGCCAGCGATCCCTTCCGGAGTCTGCGCCGAGCGGTGATCGGGGCCGGCCTCGAGCAACAAAACGCTGAAGTCAGGCGATTCGCTGAGCCGAGCGGCGACCACCGCACCGGCCGAGCCGGCCCCGACGACGACATAGTCGTAGGTGTCGTTACGAGTGGAATCCATCGGACCTCCGGGCGAGTGACGTCGGCAGATCCGCTGCTCAGATCTATGCTCAGAGATACTAATCGATGCACAGCAATTCCGTCACCTGGCCGAAGAGCTCAGCTAAGACGTCCGACGATGATTCCTGCGA
>JAVHVL010000171.1:0-4559 GCA_032160565.1 Pseudonocardiales bacterium
GTCATACCGCTCGTCACCGTGTTGGCGAAGAACAACCACGGCAGCAGCCCGGTGGACAGCCACAGGGCGAAGACATCGAGGCCGGACGGGTTGCCCTTGGCCGGCGGCATCGTGCGCAGCAGCATCGAGAAGACCACCGAGTAGGTGGCCATCTGCGCGATCGGGTTCAGCAGGGACCACAGTTGCCCGAGCGCGGTGCGCTTGTACTTCCCGCGGATCTCGCGCAGCGTCAGGTTGACGAGCAGGTCCCGGGATGAGTGGAGGTCGGTCAGCGTCCTCACGCGGTCGACCCGCGGTGGCGCCGCGCCGCGACGTCGGAATATGCCCTGCTCACGGAGCGAGAGTCTAACGTTCGGCCGGGGCTAGCCCCGCCGGCCGCTGATGCGTTGGTAGAGCGTGCGGCGACGCGAGCCGGCGGGAAGGGCCGCATCGAGGCCCCGGCGGCAGCGATTTGCGATCCGCAGCACGCGGGAACTGGCGAGCGCGTCGTACCGCGACTTCCAGTCCTCGGACTGCGCACGCTGGGCAGCGAGGTGCTCGTGCAGCTTCTCGATCTCGCGCTGTGCGGTCTGCCGGTCCGCCTCGGCCTGCGCCTGCGCGGCACGCATCCGGTCGGGCAGCCGGTCGCCGAGCGGCAGGTCGGCCAGCCGCTTGCTGAGGTCGTTGCGGAGCACCTCCTCGAATCGCTTCACCCAGGCCGGCCACTCCAGGCCGAGCTGAGGCCCGTTCTGCACCTCCAGCTGCACCGCGAGCTCCTCGTGGATCGCCTGCTCGAGCCAGGCGCCGTCCGCGTCGAGCCCGGCGGCCCGGCCGAGGATGACCGCCAGGTCGCGGACGGTCTCCGCGCTGCCCCACCGTCCGGCCGGCGAGATCGGCGCGAGGTGGTGCGCCATCCAGAACACGCCGCGCCGGACGATCTGGTCGTGCGCGGCCGGCCCGACCAGCTCGACGTCGATGACCCGCGGCTCACCGTCGGCGGCCATCACAAGGTTGTGCGGCACGACGTCGAGGGTCGGGTCGTCGATCCCCTCATGGCTCTTGTCGATCTCGGCAAGCCACCTGCCGAGCAGTGCCTGGAGGTCGGCCTCGGGGTGCGACGCGAGGTGATTGAGCAGGTCCTCCCCCGGCTGGAACTGACGCACCGAACCGACGACGCGGAACCGATCGTTGGGGCGCGGACCCTCGTCGGTGAGCGGCGTGCGCACGAACCGGACGCTGTCGCCGGCCAGCTCGACCACGGTCTGCGCCGCGAAGCGCGAGCGCCGGCCAGTGGAGTAGAACACCGCCGCCACGTCGTCGCGCCACACCTGGCTCGGCCCGCCCTTGCCCGCCAGCACCAGGAAGGAGTTGGGGGTGTCCGTCTCCAGCCCGGCCTCGACCAGGCTGCGCCACAGCAGGCGCTCGTCCGCGAGTGGTGGGCGCTGGCTCACCCAGTCCGGGCTGGGGAACTGGGGGATCCGGTAGTACAGCGAGCGCGCGACTTCGGGCAGCTCCCCGAGCACCGCCCGGGCCAGCTTGTAGTCCGGGAAGGCGGCGCGGAACGCAGGTGCGAACCCGGTCTCGACGAACAGCGCCGCGAGTTGCCGCCGCGAGAAGGTGCGGGCCGGCCCCCCCACCGGGTAGCCCTCGATCGAGTCGAACGGACGGTCGGTGTGGTCCTCGGGGGCCCCGGCCAGGTACTTCGCACCGAGTTGGTTCTCGATCGCGAGCACCAGCGTGCCGCCGTCCACGAGCCGCTCGTGTATGCCGCGCAGGAACTCGAGGTACGGCGCCAGGTCGGCGGTACCCTCGCCGACGTACTCCAGCACGCCGACGACGACGATCACGTCGTAGGCCGCCTCCGCCGGCACGTCGGACAGCTCGCCGACGAACACCTCGACGGTGTCCAGATCGCGGGTGCGCGCGCGAGCGGCTGCCGCGCGGGCCGGCATCGGCTCCAGGGCATCCACGGCCGCGCAGACCTCGCCGAGGTAACGCGTGACGGCGCCGCAGCCGGCGCCGATCTCGAGTACCCGCGCGTCGGGTGGCAGCTGCAGGCAGCGCACGACATTCGCCCGTGACGGGTGCAGGTGGTAGGTCTGGGCCCAGTCGACCGCGCCCTGGATCAGCTCGTCACTCGTGGAGCTGATGTCCTTGGCCCGGGTGATGAGCCGCAATACCTGCTCCTCGCCGCCGTCGCGGTAACCGAGGCCGGTGTCGCGCAGGAACACACTGCCATCGGAGCCTCTGGTGCCGAGCGCCCGCAACGGGGTCGGATCCACCGGCATGAGAGGTCGTCCTTCCAGAGGCGATACGGCTCCGAACCATACGGGGCGGTCGGCCGCAGTAATCTACCCGCCGCCGACTGATCGCAGCGCTAGCTCGTCCGGTCCTGCGCGCGATGTCGCGAACGGCGCCAGCGCTGGATCAGGCGGTCGCGAACCAGCCCCGGGCCGCCCTGGCGCACGAGCAGCAGGACCCGCACGAGCAGCCGCGCCACGCCGTTGGACGGCATGACCGGGCGTCGCACGATCCGTCCGCGGTCGGCGCGGGCGTCGGCCGCGCGGTGCGGTTCGGCGCAAAAGGCGACGAGCGGCGCGAGCACCCGGGGCCAGGTGAACCTCTCCCGGATGCGCATGACGTTCTCGCGCGCCCGCCGCGCCACGCCCTCGTCGTACAGCACGGCGGTCAGCGCCCGAGCGAGGTCGTCGACGTCGCGCTCCGCCACGGCCGCGCCCAGCCCCTCCGCGGCGATCAGCGTGCCGAAGGTGTCGCCGCCGGTGGCCACCACCGGCAGCCCGGCCCAGAGGTAGTCGAGGATGCGGGTGCGGAAGGAGAACGTCGTCTCGAGGTGCTCGAAGTGCGTGCTCACGCCGACGTCGGCGTCCAGCAGGTAGTTCTGCCGCTCGCCGTAGGCGACCCAGCCGTCGTTGAAGAACACGTGCTTGCCGGTGAGCCCGAGCTCCCCGGCGAGTTGGCGGGTCTCCCACGCGACGGCCATCTGCGGCACGTCCGGGTTGGGGTGCTTCATGCCGAGGAAGAAGAGCCGGACGTTGGGGTGCGTGTCCTTCATACGATCGACGGCGCGGACCAGCGTGAGCGGGTCGAACCAGTTGTAGACGCCGCCGGCCCAGAGAATCACCTTGTCCTCGCGGCTGATTCCTGGCACGACCCCCTTGATGGCGGCCCGCTCGCGTACCGGCGGCTCCTCGGTCAGCCCGAACGGGCAGACGTCGATGAGCGAGCGCAGGGTGGGGTCACTCCCGTAGTTCAGCAGGTTCAGCCGCCCGAGCGCGCCGAGCTGCCCAAGCCACAGGTGCCGCTGCTCCTCGCTGGCGCACAGGAAGTAGTCGCCGCGGACGAGCTGCTCGTTGAGCAGCCGGACGGTCAGGTCCAGCATCGCCTGCCGCTCCACCGGGGGGCGGTCACCGAGCTGCTCCAGCTGCTCGAGGTGCAGCGGGTCGTACAGGTCGACGACGAGGATCTTGTCACTGCGGATCAGCCACGGTGCCCGGTAGGAGACGTAGCCCTGCAGCACAACCACCTCGGCGTCCCCGACGGCGGCACGCAGCCCCGACCAGCTGGCCGCGCGGCAGGCGAAGGTCGGCGCCGTGATGCTGCATTCGGCCGTCGAGATGAGGGTGACGTCGTGGGCCCGGCTGAGCTCCTCGGCGATGTGGAACGCGCGGATCGCCGGTCCGGCCATCCGCGCACTCAGCACGTCCGGGGTGATGACCGCGACGCTGGTCACCCCCTGCTCACCCGCCGCGCAGCTGGTCGCCGACCGTGGCGAACGCGCTGTGCAGCGCATCGCGCCAGTGCGGCATCGGCGTCAGCCCGGCGCCGCGCCACGCCGCATCGGACAGCACCGAGTACGCGGGGCGGGGCGCCGGTCGCGGGAACGCGTCCGTTGTCGTCGGCAGCACCCGGCCCGGGTCCGCGCCGAGCTCCTCGAAGATGGCCTGGGTGAGGCCGAACCAGGTGGTGTCGCCCGTCCCCGTGCAGTGGTACCTGCCGGCGGCGGAGGAGGAGCGCCCCAGCTCGACAAGCGCCCGGGCCAGGTCGGCGGACCAGGTGGGTGAGCCGCGCTGGTCGTCGACGACGCTCACGGTGTCGCGCTCCCCCTCCAGCCGGATCATCGTCTTCACGAAGTTCGCGCCGGCGCCGCCGTACACCCAGGCGGTGCGCACGACGTAGGAGGCGTCGGGCAGCAGTTCGCGCACCGCCAGCTCGCCGGCCAGCTTGGTGCGGCCGTACGCCGACTTGGGGTCGGGCGTGTCGCCGACCTCGTAGGGCACCATGCCGTCGCCGGCGAAGACGTAGTCGGTCGACACGTGGATCAGCCGCCCGGTGCCGCGCGCCACGGCAGCGGCCAGGACGGCCGGGCCGGTGGCGTTGACCTTGAAGGCCAACTCCTCGTTCTCCTCGGCGGCGTCAACCGCCGTGTATGCGGCCGCGTTGACGAGGACGTCCGGTGCGAACTCGTCCACCGCCGCATTGACCGCCGCGGAGTCGGTGATGTCGAGCACGTCGACATCGACCGCACGCACCACGTCGTCAGGCTTCTCGGCCAGCACTTT
>JAVHVL010000172.1:0-12448 GCA_032160565.1 Pseudonocardiales bacterium
GCGTTGCCCTGTCCGCGCTGACGATGGCGGAGTACTTCCGCGACGTGCAGAAGCAGGACGTGCTCCTGTTCATCGACAACATCTTCCGGTTCACGCAGGCCGGCTCCGAGGTGTCCACGCTGCTCGGTCGCATGCCGTCGGCCGTGGGGTACCAGCCCACGCTGGCCGACGAGATGGGGCAGCTGCAGGAGCGGATCACCTCGACGCGTGGCCACTCGATCACGTCGATGCAGGCCATCTATGTCCCCGCCGACGACATCACCGACCCGGCGCCGCACACGACCTTCGCCCACCTCGACGCGACGACGGTACTGTCGCGGCCGATCTCGGAGAAGGGCATCTACCCGGCCGTCGACCCGCTGGACTCCACCTCGCGGATCCTGGACGCGCGGTACATCGGCCAGGATCACTACGACGTCGCGCAGCGCACCAAGCAGATCCTGCAGCGCTACAAGGAACTGCAGGACATCATCGCGATCCTCGGCATCGACGAGCTGTCCGAGGAGGACAAGATCATCGTGGGCCGGGCGCGGCGCATCGAGCGGTTCCTGTCGCAGAACACCTTCGTGGCCAGGCAGTTCACCGGTGTCGAGGGTTCGTTCGTCCCTGTCGAGGAGACCGTCGAGGCGTTCAAGAAGCTCTGCGCCGGCGACTACGACGACTACCCCGAGCAGGCGTTCTTCATGTGTGGCGGCATCGAGGACCTCGAGCGCAAGGCGCACGAGCTCCGGAACGCGTAGCCCCGTGGCCGCAACCATGCACGTCGAGCTGGTGTCGGTGGAGCGCGCCCTGTGGTCGGGTGAGGCGACCGCGGTCTACGCGCGCACCGCGGAGGGCGAGATCGGCGTGCTGCCCGGGCACACGCCGCTGCTCGGTGCCCTTGAGCCGGGCTGGGTGGTGCGTATCGAGCGCGCCGACGGGCCGGAGCTGCGGGTGGCCGTGCACGGTGGCTTCCTCTCGGTGCGCCAGGAGGGGGTATCGGTCCTCGCCGAGATGGCCGAGCCCGCCGACGACATCGACACCGCCCGGGCGCGCGCCGCATTGGACCGAGCGGACGCGGACACCGGTCCGGAGGGGGCAGCCGCGCGCAATCGCGCTCTGTCCCGCCTGCGCGCCGCCGGCGAAGCGGTCTGAGCCGGCGCGGATAGCGGAGGGCATGCCGTGCACACCGTCGATGTAGTAGTGGTGTGCCTGGCCGTTGTCCTCATCCTGCTGTTCGCCGCGGTTCTCGCGCGGCAGCGGTACATGCTGCGCGTCGCCGGTGGGCTCCCCGTCGCGGTCCGGGTGCGGGGCAACCGGTGGATCTACGGCATCGCGCGCTACGCCGGCGGCGAGTTCAGGTGGTATCGCGCCATCGGCATCGCCACGAAACCCACCAAGGTCCTTGACCGCTCGCAGTTGAGCGTGCTCACCCACCGCCCGCCGGACACCTCGGAGCTGGCGTCGCTGCCGGCCACCGCCGTGATCGTCGAGTGCCGCTACGGCGAGGGGTCGGCCACGTTGGCGTTCAGCGAGAGCGCCTTTACCGGCTTCATCTCGTGGCTGGAGGCCTCGGCGCCCCGCTCCTGACCAAGGCCCCACCAGGACGTGGCCTAGCGCTCGCCGCCGGGCTTCCAGAGCACGTCGCCGCCGGGGTTGGCGACGCGGGCCAGGATGAACAGCAGGTCCGAGAGGCGGTTCAGGTACAGCAGCGCCTCGCGGTTCGTGCGCTCCGGATCGGCCTCGAACAGCAGCCACGCGCTGCGCTCGGCGCGGCGCGCCAGGGTGCGGGCCTGGTGCAGCAGCGCCGCCCCGGGCGTGCCGCCGGGGAGGATGAAGCTGTCCAGCTTCGGCAGCCCCTCGTTGAACTCGTCGCACCAGCCCTCCAGCCGGGTGACGTAGTCCGCGGTGACGCGCAGTGGGGCGTATTTGGGGTCGGGCACCACCGGCGTGCACAGATCCGCGCCGACGTCGAACAGGTCGTTCTGAATCCTCCCCAGCACCGCCGCGATGCCTTCGGGCAGCGCGCCGAGGGCAAGAGCGACGCCGAGGGAGGCGTTCGTCTCGTCGCAGTCGGCATAGGCGCCCACGCGGGGATCTGTCTTGGGCACGCGGGACATGTCCCCCAGGGCGGTGGTGCCGCCGTCCCCGGTGCGGGTGTAGATGCGGGTGAGATGAACGCTCATGACCGGACGATAGCCTGGGTCGGTGCAGGTGTTGAGGGTGACGGGCGGTGCCCGGCTGGCCGGTGAGGTCGAGGTCGTGGGCGCCAAGAACAGCGTGCTGAAGTTGATGGCCGCGGCGCTGCTGGCACCGGGGGAGACAACGCTCGGCAACCTGCCGGCGATCTCGGACGTCCTGATCATGCACGAGTTGCTGGAGCGGTTGGGCTGCGCGGTGCGCGAGTCCGCCGACGGTGACACCGACCGGGTGCGGATCGACGTGCCGGACCAGCCCGACTGGGAGGCCCCGTACGAGCTGGTCCGCAAGATCCGCGGCTCGATCTGCGTGCTGGGGCCGCTGCTGGCGCGCACCGGCCGAGCCAAGGTCGCCCTGCCCGGCGGTGACGCCATCGGATCCCGCCCGCTCGACATGCACTTCGCCGGGCTCGAACGGATGGGTGCCGAGGTGCGGGTCGAGCACGGCTATGTCGTCGCTGAGGCGCCGGAGCTGCGCGGCGCGTCGATCTGGCTGGACTTCCCGAGCGTCGGCGCCACCGAGAACATCCTGACCGCCGCCACGCTCGCGAAGGGCACGACGGTCATTGACAACGCGGCCCGCGAGCCGGAGATCATCGACCTCTGCCAGATGCTCGTGTCGATGGGGGCGGACATCAGCGGCGTGGGCACGTCCACGCTGGAGATCACCGGCGTCGAGTCCCTCCGCCCGACCGCGCATGAGGCCGTAGCCGACCGGATCGTCGCGGGCACCTGGGCGATGGCTGCGGTCGCTACCCAGGGTGACGTCACGGTGCGCGGCGCGAACCCCGCGCACCTGGAGATCGCGCTGGACAAGCTGGTCCGCTCCGGCGCGGACGTCGACGTGACAGCGGGCGGGTTCCGGGTCGCGATGGACGGGCGACCGCGCAGCTTCGACGTGGTGACGCTGCCCTATCCCGGGCTGGCGACCGACCTGCAGCCGCAGGCGATCGCGCTGCTGTCGGTCGCCGAGGGCACCGCCATGATCACCGAGAACCTGTTCGAGGCGCGCTTCATGTTCTGCGACGAGATCGCCCGGATGGGGGCTGACGTGCGCACCGACGGGCACCACGCGGTGGTTCGCGGCAAGGAGCGGCTCTCCGGCGCGCCGGTGCGGGCAACCGACATCCGCGCCGGCGTCGGCCTGGTGATCGCCGGCCTCGTGGCGGAGGGGATCACCGAGGTGGCCGAGATCCACCACATCGACCGCGGTTACGTGCGCTTCGAGGAGCAGCTGCAGTCACTCGGCGCCGACGTGGTGCGCACGGACTCGGAGCTGTTCGGCGGCTGAGCGATCAAGGCCCGAGCGTGGCGCGTGCCCGGTCGGCGTCGGCGCGGAACACCAGCACGTCCAGCGTGCCGTCCCGGCGCCGCGACATCGACGAGCGGATGCCGGCCTCGCCCAGGATTGCCCGCCGCCGCATCGCGTCTGCTCGCGTGAGGCCGCTGACGATCACCGTGAGCAGCCCCAGCTCCGGTGAGCTCGCCGCGTCCGGTGGCAGCCCCCGCCGCCGTCGCGACGGCCCGAACACCCAGCGCATCGCAAATGCCAGGACGCCCAGCGCGACGAGGGCGGTCAGCTCGGCGGAGAGGTCACCCATGCCCTAATCATCCGCCGGCAAGGTGACGGCGCAGCCCCTGCTCACCGGAACGCATCATCAGGCCGTGGTTCAAGCGCAGCGCCGGCCGGGCCATCACCCCCGCGGCGCGGACGAGGGACTTGCGCACGACGACGTCCTCGTCGAAGACCGCCACCGCGCCCGCACCGGCGGCCTCGACCGTCCACTGACTGGTCCCGGCCAGATCACCGGTAAGGGTCGCCCGAAGCACCCGCGTCAGCGGGTCCTCGATGTCGCGACGGGCGACGAACACGAGGTCATACGGGAGCAGGCTGCGGCAGCGCACCTCGCCGGACGCCTCGTCGAGCTGCCGCGCCTCCCGCACCTGCGGCCACCACCCGGGATACCCGGACACGTCGGACAGCGCTGCGTACACCTCGTCGGGACGGGCCGGCAGCTGCCAGCGCGACCGGAACCGGTAGCGGTCGGTGCCCATGCCCATGACTACGCATTCAAGCGGAGGCGGTTCAGCGCCGCCAATCGGCGCCGATCGACGCTGCGAAGTCGGACACAGTCGTTACTGAACGGTAGGCCCCGGCGCGGCCGCCTCAAATAGACTCCGAGGAATTGCCTGGAGGTACACCATGCCGTTCCCGACAGACGACAACCGCGACAAACCCTGGTTGATGCGGACCTACGCCGGGCACTCCTCGGCCGTCGAGTCGAATGCGCTCTACCGGCGCAATCTCGGCAAGGGGCAGACGGGGCTGTCGGTCGCCTTCGACCTGCCGACGCAGACCGGCTACGACCCGGACGCGGAGCTCGCGCGCGGCGAGGTCGGCAAGGTGGGCGTGCCGATCTCGCACGTCGGCGACCTGCGGCAGCTGTTCGACGGCATCCCGCTCGACAAGATGAACACGTCGATGACGATCAACGCCCCGGCGATGTACCTGCTCGCGCTCTACCTGACCGTCGCCGACGAGCACGCCGAGGCGGCCGGGATCGACCGCGCGCAGATGCGCGCGCAGCTCTCCGGCACGACGCAGAACGACATCATCAAGGAATATCTCTCTCGGGGTACGTACGTGTTCCCGCCGGGGCCGTCGCTGCGGCTGATCACCGACATGATCGCCTACACCGTCGCGAACGTGCCGAAGTGGAATCCGATCAACGTCTGCAGTTACCACTTGCAGGAGGCCGGCGCGACCCCGGTGCAGGAGGTCGCATTCGCGATGTGCACGGCCATCGCCGTGCTGGACGCGGTGCGCGATTCCGGCCAGGTGCCGCCGGAGCGGTTCGGCGACGTAGTTGCCCGCATCTCCTTCTTCGTCAACGCCGGCGTGCGGTTCGTCGAGGAGATGTGCAAGCTGCGTGCGTTCGGGCAGCTGTGGGACGAGATCACGCTCGAGCGCTACGGCGTGCAGGATGCCAAGCAACGGCGGTTCCGCTACGGCGTGCAGGTGAACTCACTCGGGCTCACCGAGGCGCAGCCGGAGAACAACGTGTACCGCATCCTGCTCGAGATGCTGGCCGTCACGTCCTCGCGCGACGCCCGCGCGCGGGCCGTGCAGCTTCCGGCCTGGAACGAGGCGCTCGGGCTGCCGCGGCCGTGGGACCAGCAATGGTCGCTGCGCATGCAGCAGGTGCTCGCCTTCGAGTCCGACCTGCTCGAGTACGAGGACCTGTTCGAGGGCTCGAAGGTCGTCGAGGCCAAGGTCGCGCAGCTCAAGGAGGGCGCCCGGGCCGAGATCCAGCGGGTGCTCGACATGGGCGGGGCGGTTGCGGCGGTGGAGTCCGGCTATCTGAAGTCCGCGCTCGTCTCCTCCCTTGCGCTGCGCCGGCGCCGGATCGAGTCGGGTGAGGACGTCGTGGTGGGCGTCAACACGTACACCGAGACCGAGCCGAACCCGCTCGTCGACGGTGTCGACGGCGGAATCCTCACCGTCGACCCCGCCGTCGAGGAATCCGCGAAGCAGGCGGTGCGCGCCTGGCGCGCGGGCCGCGAGGCGGCAGCCGTGGATGATGCGCTCACGACGCTGCGCGACGCCGCCAAGACGGACGAGAACCTGATGGAAGCCTCGCTGACCTGCGCGCGGGCCGGCGTCACGGTGGGGGAGTGGGCCGGCGTGCTGCGCGAGGTGTTCGGCGAATACCGGCCGCCCACCGGTGTCGCCGGGGCGAGTGGCGGCGGGCACGAGGGTGGTCTCGGCGCCGTGCAGCAGCGGGTGCGCGCGCTGGGCGAGCAGCTCGGGCGGCCGTTGAAGTTCCTCGTCGGCAAGCCCGGCCTGGACGGCCACTCCAACGGTGCGGAGCAGATCGCGGTCCGCGCGCGCGACGCCGGCTTCGAGGTCGTCTACTCCGGCATCCGCCTCACGCCGGCGCAGATCGTCGCGGCCGCGGTGGAGGAGGACGTCGACGTGGTGGGGCTGTCCGTGCTGTCCGGCTCGCACCTGTCCGTCGTCCCCGATGTGGTGGACGGGTTGCGTGCGGCCGGGCTGGCGGACGTGCCGGTGGTCGTCGGCGGGATCATCCCCGAGGCGGACGCCGCCACGCTGCTCGGCGCGGGGGTCGCGCGGGTGTTCACGCCGAAGGACTTCGAGATCACCGACGTGCTCGGGCGCATCGTCGACGCGATCGAGGACGCCCGCGCCTGAAAGCGCCGTCGCCGCTCAGCCTTCAGCCAGGCGTGTGGTCACGGGGCTGGGGAGTTCGACGGTCCGTGTCACGGTGCACAGCCGGTCGTGCGACTTGCGCAGGGCGTCCGGCAGTACGGTCCGCGCCGCGTCCCCCGCCTCGCCGGCCGGGAACTCGACGCGGAACGTGACCTCCAGATTCGTCATCCGGTTGCCGGATTCTTCGCGGATCTTGTCGCCACGCGTGGTGCAGGCGAGGATGGTCGGCTCGGCCCGCTTGCCGGTGATGTATTCGACGTCGAGCGCAGTGCAGCCGCCGATCGCGGCGAGCAGCAGTTCGATGGGCGAGAACTCGGGACCGTCCGCCGAGCCGAAGATCAGGCTGCCGCCCCGAGGGTTCCTCGCTCGATAGACGTGAGCGCCGATGCGCTCGAGCTCGACGCTGCGCGCTGTGTCATCCGTCATGGACCAAGTCTTCTCCTCTCGACAGGGCGGCGGCGACCCGGAGCATTCTTGCCCCGGTAACCTCGCGTGCTGTGCGTCTTGTCATTGCCCGGTGCAGCGTGGACTACGTCGGCCGGCTGACTGCGCACCTGCCGTTGGCCACCCGGCTGCTGCTCGTCAAGGCGGACGGCTCGGTGCTCGTGCACTCCGACGGCGGTTCGTACAAGCCCCTCAACTGGATGAGCCCGCCATGCACGCTGGTGGAGTCCGACGCCGCCTGGACGGTCACCAACAAGGCCGGCGAGCAGCTGATCATCACCATCGAGTCGGTGGAGCACGAGTCGAAGCACGAACTCGGTGTCGACCCGGGCCTGGTGAAGGACGGCGTCGAGGCGCACCTGCAGAAGCTGCTCGCCGAGCACATCCACACCCTGGGCACCGGCTACCGGCTCGTGCGGCGCGAGTTCCCGACGCCGATCGGGCCGGTGGACATCATGGCTCGCGACGCGCAAGGTCTGGCGGTGGCGGTGGAGATCAAGCGCCGCGGCGAGATCGACGGCGTTGAGCAGCTCACCCGGTATCTGGAGCTGCTCAACCGCGATCCTTTGCTGGCGCCGGTACGCGGCGTCTTCGCCGCACAGGAGATCAAGCCCCAAGCGCGGACGCTGGCCGAGGACCGCGGCATCACCTGCCTGGTGCTCGACTACGACGCGCTGCGCGGTATCGACGACCCGTCGCAGCGGCTGTTCTGAGTACCGTTGCGCCATGTCGACCACACCCGCCGAGCCGATCACAGCAACGCCTGACGAGCTGGACGCACCGCGATTCGACTCGCTGAACCCGGCCACCGGCGAGGTCATCGCCAGCTTTCCGGTGCACACCGGCGCCGACGTGCGCGCGGCAGTCGAGCGGGGGCAGGTGGCGGCGCAGTGGTGGCGCGAGCTCGGTTTCGACGGGCGCAAGGCGCGGTTGCGGGGCTGGCGCTCGATCATCGCCACGCGCATCGAGGAGTTCGCGGAGCTGATCCATCGAGAGAACGGCAAGCCGCTGTTCGACGCGGTGGGCGAGCTGTCGATCGCGGTCGAGCACTTGGACTGGGCGGCCGGCGCGGCGCCGAAAGTGCTGGGGCGGCGGCGGGTCGGCTCCGGGCTGCTCGCGATGAACCAGTCGGCGAGCGTCGAGTACGTCCCGTACGGCGTCATCGGCGTGCTGGGGCCGTGGAACTACCCGGTGCACACCCCGATGGGTTCCATCTCCTACGCCCTCGCCGCGGGCAATGCGGTCGTGTTCAAGCCGAGCGAGTTCACGCCGGCCATCGGCAAGTGGCTCGCGGATTCCTTCGCCGAAGCAGTGCCCGAGCAGCCGGTCTTCCAGCTGGTCACGGGCTTCGGTGCGACGGGTGCCGCGCTGTGCACAGCCGGCGTGGACAAGCTCGCGTTCACCGGGTCGACCGCGACGGGAAAGAAGGTCATGGCAGCCTGCGCGGCCACCCTCACCCCGGTGATGATCGAGTGTGGCGGCAAGGACGCGCTGATCGTCGCGGCGGACGCGGACCTCGACGCGGCGGCGGATGCCGCGGTGTGGGGCGGTCTGTCCAACGCGGGGCAGACCTGCGCCGGCGTGGAGCGGGTGTACGCGGTGGCCGCCGTCTACGACGAGTTCGTCGCCCGCGTGATCCGCGAGGCGGGCAAGGTGCGCGGCGGTGCCGATGCCGGAGCCAGCTATGGCCCGATCACCATGCCGAGCCAGGTGGACATCATCCGCGGGCATATCGACGACGCGCTCGCCCGCGGCGGGCGGGCGATCGTCGGCGGACCCGAGTCCGTGCGGCCGCCGTTCGTCCAGCCAGTGGTGCTGGTCGACGTTCCGGAGGACTCCGCTGCGGTCCGGGACGAGACGTTCGGCCCGACGATCACCGTCACCAAGGTGCGCGACGAGGACGAGGCGATCACCCGGGCCAACGCGAGTCGTTACGGGCTGGGCGCCGCGGTGTTCAGCGCGCGGAACGGGCGTTCCATCGCCGAGCGCCTGTCCTGTGGCTGCGTCAGCATCAACTCCGCGATCTCCTTCGCCATGGTTCCCGAGCTACCGTTCGGCGGCGTCCGCGATTCAGGCTTCGGGCGGATCCACGGCGCCGACGGGCTGCGCGAATTCACCTGGCCGCGCAGCGTGACCTCCGTACGGTTCCGCGCGCCGCTGAACGTGACGACGTTCAACCGCCCGAAGAGTGCCCGCCGCCTGATCGTGCGGTTGGTCAAGACCCGGTGGGGGCGGCGCTAGGGCGCGTGGCCGGGTGAGGTTGCCCTCAGACCCGTCCCGCCGCTGGACGCAGGCAGACTAAGGTTCGACGATTGGCCCGCGCCGGCGCATCTGTCGGCGGCTACGCGGCGACGGATGAGCAGCCCAGGAGGACGACTTTCATGAGCCGGGAGTTCCAGCAGGTCGGCGTCATCGGTCTCGGCACCATGGGCGCGGGGATCGCCGAGGTCCTCGCGCGCAGCGGGGTCGAGGTCCGCGCGATCGAGGTGGACGAGGCCGCCCTCGATCGCGGCCGTACCCACTTGGAGCACTCCACCGCACGAGCGGTCTCCGGCGGCAAGCTGTCGGAGGCGGAGCGCGAGGCCCTGCTCGCGCGGGTCAGCTTCGGCACCGAGCTGGATGCTCTTGCCGAGGCGGATCTGGTGATCGAGGCGGTGCCGGAGCACCTCGACCTGAAGTCCCAGCTGTTCACCCAGCTGGACAAGGTCTGCAAGCCCGAGGCGATTCTCGCGACGAACACCTCGTCGCTGTCGGTCACCGAGATCGCCGTCGCGACGGGGCGCCCCGGCAAGGTCGTCGGCCTGCACTTCTTCAACCCGGCGCCGGTCATGAAGCTCGTCGAGGTGGTGCGCACCGTCGTCACCGAGCAGGACGTCGTCGACGACGTGGAGGCGTTCGCGCAGAGGCTCGGCAAGGTGGACGTCACCATCGGCGACCGGGCCGGCTTCATCGCCAACGCGCTGCTGTTCGGCTACCTCAACCACGCCGCGTCGCTGTACGAATCGCGCTACGCCAGCCGCGAGGACATCGACGCGGCCATGAAGCTCGGCTGCGGCCTGCCCATGGGGCCGCTGGCGCTGCTGGACCTGATTGGGCTGGACACCGCGTACGAGATCCTCGAGACGATGTACAAGCAGTCCCGCGACCGGCTGCACGCGCCGCAGCCGATCTTCAAGCAGATGATGACGGCTGGGCTGCTCGGCCGGAAGAGCGGCCGTGGCTTCTACACCTACGACGCGGCGGGCTCGCCCCGAGTCGTGGCCGACGCCCTTACGCCGGCGGCAGACGGGGCTGGCGCGGGCGCGCGCCCCGTCGCCAAGGTCGGTGTGGTCGGCTCGGGGACGATGGCGACCGGCATTGTCGAGGTCTTCGCCAAGGCCGGCTACGACGTCGTGTTCGTCGCGCGCGGCGCCGACAAGGCGGCCAAGGTGACCGCAGCCATCACTCGCTCCCTGGAGAAGGCGGTGCAGCGCGGCAAGCTCACCGACGCGGACCGGGACGCCGCCCTCGCCCGCATCACCGCAACCACCGAACTGGACGAGCTCGCCGGCGTGCAGCTCGTCGTCGAGGCGGTCGTCGAGGACCTTGCGGTCAAGCAGACCCTGTTCGCCAACCTGGACGACATCTGCGCTCCTGGGACGGTGCTCGCCACGACCACATCGAGCCTGCCGGTCATCGAATGCGCTGCCGCGACCGCACGCCCGTCGGAGGTCATCGGCATGCACTTCTTCAACCCGGCCGCCATCATGAAGCTGGTCGAGGTCGTCACCACGGTGTCGACGTCCGCGGATGTCGAGGCCACCGTCCTGGATGTCACCCGCAAGATCGGCAAGCACGCGGTGCGCTGCGGCGACCGCGCCGGCTTCATCGTCAACGCGCTGCTGTTCCCGTACCTGAACGACGCGGTGAAGATGCTCGAGGCGCACTACGCGAGCGCGGACGATATCGACTCGGCGATGAAGGTCGGCTGCGGCTACCCGATGGGGCCGTTCGAGCTGCTCGACGTCGTTGGGAACGACGTGTCGTTGGCCATCGAGCGGGAGCTGTACCTGGAGTTCCGCGAGCCCGGCTTCGCACCCGCCCCGCTCCTCGAGCATCTGGTCACCGCGGGGCGGCTGGGGCGCAAAACGGGCAAGGGATTCCGCGACTACGGCTGACCTACCCTGGAGAGCGTGCCTCGCCAGAACCGTCGACGAGTGGACGCCGCAGCGGCGGCGGCCCGCCCGGTGTCGACGGTCGGTGAGCGGCGCGAGGACTGGCGCGGCGAGGAGTACGTCGTCCGCTCGGTGACCGGTGCCGGCGCCGCCAAGGGCTACCGCTGCCCGGGCTGTGACCAGGAGATCCGCCCCGGGCTGCCGCATGTCGTCGCGTGGCCGGCGTTCGACGCCGAGGCCAGCGACCGCCGGCACTGGCACGCGGCCTGCTGGGCGGCTCGTGACCGCCGGGCTCCCGGTGTCCAGCGAACCCGGTCGGCACCGCGGTACTGAACTCCTCGGTACCGACACTCGGGAGGAGAAGGAGCAGCGATGAGTGAGCAGCATCGGTCGCAGGTTGCCTTTCTCGGCGCGGGGATCATGGGCTTTCCGATGGCCGCGAACCTCGCGCGGGCCGGGTTCGCGGTGCGCGTCTGGAACCGCACTGCCGAGAAGGCGGCGCCACTGGCCGAGTTCGGTGCGACGGTCGCCGCGTCACCCGCCGACGCCGCCGCCGGCGCCGAGTTCGTGATCACCATGTTGACCGATGCCGACGCCGTCTCCGCCGCGATGGAGGGTGACAACGGCGCGCTGTCCGCCGTGGCCCCGGGTGCGACGTGGGTACAGATGAGCACGGTGGGCGTTCGTGGCTTCCAGCTACTCGCCGAGCTCGCCGCGGCGCATGGTGTCGGCTTCGTGGATGCCCCGGTTCTCGGCACGCGGAAACCCGCGGAGGACGGCAAGCTGCGGATCCTCGCCTCCGGGCCGGCTGACCTGCTGGAGCGTTGCCGCTCGCTCTGGCCGCCGCTCGGCACGCCGCTGGACGGGCTGGGGGAGGCGGGCAACGGCACTCGACTCAAGCTCGCGGTGAACGAGTGGGTGCTCGCGCTGAACGACGCCACCGCAGCCTCCATCACCCTGACGCAGCGCCTCGGGCTGGACGGAGACCTGTTCCTGAAGGCGATCAAGGGGCTACCCACCGATTCGCCGTACGCGCACGTCAAGGGCGCTGCGATGCTGGCCGGCGAGTACGCGCCGAGCTTCACGGCCGCCAGTGCGGCCAAGGACGCCCACCTGATCGCCGACGCCGCGGCCGAGGTGGGGGCAGACACCGCGTTGATCGAGGCGATCCGGGCGCACCTGGACGCAGTGGTCGCGACCGGTCACGGCGCGGAGGACATGGCGGCGGTGTTCCTCGCGCATCAGCGCTCGGGCTGAGTGTGCCGGTCAGTGGTCAGGTGGGGCGACGAGGATGCCGCGGGCTTGGCGGATGGTGAGGGTGGTGCTGGTGTCGGGGCCGGTGACGGTGCCGGGGATGGTTTGCCAGGGGCCGCCGTCGAGGCGGTATTGGCCGGTCCAGGTGGTGTGGGCGTGCAGGGTGGTGGTGCCGGTGTGGGTGTAGG
>JAVHVL010000229.1:0-3940 GCA_032160565.1 Pseudonocardiales bacterium
CTGGATCGACCCGGTGCAGATGGCGGCGATCCGGCGCACCTTCGACGCCGCGGATCTCACCGAGGCGGTCGGGGGGTCCCGCGTCACCGCGACCGTTCTGGTGCAGGTGCTCAATCAACCGGACGAAACCGACGAGCTGCTCGACATCGCGAGCGCGAGCAGCCTGGTCACGGGCGTGATCGGCTGGTCCGACGTACGACGCCTCGATCTCGCCGAGCAGATCGATCGGCTGCGCCGGCGCGGTCCGCTCGTCGGCATCAGGCACCAACTACAGGCCGAGGCAGCTCCGGCGCAGTGGCTGCAACGGCGCGACGTGGGTGACGGTTTGCGCCGGCTCGCCGACACCGGCCTCGTCTTCGATCTCATGATCCGACCCGAACAGTTCGACGTCGCCGTCGACGTCGTGCGCAGCCATCCGGATCTCACCTTCGTCCTCGACCATCTCGGCAAGCCACGCATCGACTCCGGCCTGCTCGAGCCGTGGGCGAGCGGCCTGCAACGGCTGGCCCACGAGCCGAACGTGGTCGCCAAGCTGTCCGGCCTCGTGTCGGTCGCCGACCGGCAGACCTGGGCGGTCGAGGATCTGCGGCCCTACGTCGACGTTGCGCTGAACGCGTTCGGCGCGTCCCGACTCATGTTCGGGTCGGACTGGCCGGTGTGCCTGGTCGCGGCCGGCTACGCCGCGGTGATCGGCGCTGTCGAGGCGCTGGTCGCCGACCTGACACCGGGCGAACGACACGACATCTGGGCCGCGACCGCACGGCGGGTGTACTCGCTCGGTTAGGCCTGGCTCACTACTCCGGCGGCCTGTAGTGCGTCGAGATCGGCATCGCCCAGGCCGATCCAGTCGGAGAGGATCGTGCGAGTGTGCTCGCCGATCCTGGGCACGCCGTCGTAGCGCGGCCCGTTGTAGCCGCTCAGATGCAGCACCGGGCCGGGCATGAGCACCCGACCCAGCACGTCGTTGCCGGTCAACTCGACCAGCGTGCGCTCGCGGAAGTGCGCGTCGGCGACGACGTCGCTGGCGTCGTTGACCGCCGCGCACACGACCTCGTGCTTCTCGAGCACGGCGAGCACCGTGTCGCGCGGCATCGACGCGACCCAATCGATAACGATGGCCTGGATCGCATCGTTGTTGGCCAACCGCGCCGGATTGGTCGCGAACTGCGGATCGGAGATGAGGTCGGCCCGATCCATCGCGACGAACAACCGCTTCGCGATCCCTTGGTTGGACGCCGCGATCGACAACCAGCCGCCGTCAGCTGCTTGGTAGATTCCGCGCGGGGACGCCGACCCGGTTCCGTTGCCGACCCGGCCCTGGATCTCGTGCAGCGCCTCCCACTGCAGGATCATGTCGCCGACGATGAACATCAGCGGCTCGTACAACGCGACGTCGACGACCTCGCCCGACCCGTCGCGCGCCCGCCGGTACAGCGCCATCGCCGTCCCCATGGCCGCTGAAATACCCGCGATCGAGTCGGCGAAGCCGAACGGCGGCGAGGTCGGCGGCGTGTCGGGCCAACCGTTGACGAACGCGAACCCGCTCGCAGTCTCGGCGACCGTGCCGAACCCCGGGCGTTCGCGGTAGGGCCCGGTCTGCCCGAAACCCGAGACCCGGGTGAGGATGAGTCCGGGGTTGTCGGCGGACAGCACGTCGTAGCCGAGGCCCCACTTCTCGAGGCGGCCGGGCCGGAACGACTCGACGACGACATCGACGGTCGCTGCCATGCGCCGCACCAGGTCTTTCCCGTCGGGTGTGCGCAGGTCGATGGCGACCGACCGTTTGCCGGCGTTGAGCCGCGCGAAGCCCAGCGAGAGGCCGTCCTTCTGCGGCGGCCAGTGCCGGGCGAAGTCGCCGGTGTCGGGATCCTCGACCTTGGTCACGTCCGCGCCGAAGTCGCGCAGCATGCGCCCGACGGTCGGGGCGGCGTACATCGTGCCGAGTTCGAGGACGCGGACCTGGTCGAGTGGGCCGGGGCGAGTGGTCATGCGCTCGCCTTCTCCTCGACCGGCGTCGTCATGATCAAGCCGGTGCGCCGGCACGTGCAGACGACTTCGTGGCGCTGGTTGTAGCCGATGTGCTCGAACCACACGATTCCCGAGTCGTTGCGACTCTTGGACAGCCGCTTGTCCAGGATCGTCGTCTCGCTGCGCAGGGTGTCGCCGTGGAACACCGGGTTGGGAAAGCGGATCTCCTCGTAGCCGAGGTTGCCGAGCGTGGTGCCCATCGTCAGCTCCGGTACCTGCCAGGCGTTCACCAGCGCGAGGGTGAGCAAACTGTTCACGAGCCGCCGGCCGTGCACCGTCGTCTTGGCGTACTCCTCGTCGAGATGGATCGGCGCCATGTTCATGGTCAGCGACGTGAACAGGACGTTGTCCATCTCGGTGACGGTTCGCGTGAACGGATGTTTGTACACGCGCCCCACCTCGAACTCTTCGAAGTACAGGCCTCTCATCGTCAGTAACTCCGTGGCAGGTCGAGCACGTGCTCGGCGATGTAGTTCAGTACCATCTCCTGACTGATCGGCGCGATCCGCATCAGGCGCGCCTCGCGGAAGTAGCGCTCGACGTGGTACTCCTTCGCGTACCCGTACCCGCCGTGGACGGTGATCGCGACGTCCGCGGCGTGGAAGCCCGCCTCCGCGGCAAGGAACTTCGCCTCGTTGGCCTCGGTTGCGTTCGGCAGGCCGTGGTCGATGAGCCACGCTGCCTTCTGCAGCATGGCGTCGGCCGCGTCGAGGCGGATGCGCGCGTCGGCGAGCTGGAACGCGATCCCCTGGTTCTGCCCGATCGGACGGCCGAACACCACTCGCTGCTTGGCGTACTCGGTAGCGCGCCACAGGGCCGCCCGACCAATGCCCACCGCCGCGTTGCCCGAGATCACCCGTTCGGCGTTGAGCCCGGCCAGGATCGCCTTGAACCCATGACCGACCTCGCCGATGACGTCCTCGTCCGCCACGAACAGATCCTCGATGAACAGCTCGTTGGTGTCGACGGCGTTGCGGCCCATCTTGTTGATCGGCCGGATGTCGACCTTGTCCCGATCGACCGGGGCGAAGAAGAGCGTCATGCCCGCTGTCTTCTTCGGCACCTCGTCGATCGGCGTCGTACGGCAGAGCAGGAACATCCGCTCGGCTTCCTGCGCCCGCGAGATCCACACCTTCTTCCCGGTGACCAGGTACCCGCCGTCGACCTTGCGGCCGAACGTCGAGATCCGGGTGGTGTCCGTGCCCGCGTCGGGCTCGGTGACCGCGAAGGACACGTGCAGATCGCCACTGGCCGCGCGCGGAAGGAACCGGCGCTTGAGGTCCTCGCTGCCGTGGTCGATCATCGACTCGAATCCGAAGATCCCGATGTGGACGGTCGTGCAGCCGTTCATCCCGGCGCCCGACGCGGCGATCTCCTGTTCGACGATCGCTGCCTCGGTCACGCCCAGGCCACCCCCGCCGTACTCCTCGGGGATCGTCAGGCCGAGCCAGCCGCCCTTGACCATCGCGTCGTAGAACTCCCATGGGAATTCGTGATCTTCGTCGTGGTGCATCCAGTAGTCATCGGTGAACTGCGAGCAGACCTTGCGGACGGCATGCCTGATGTCCTCGTGTACGGGGTCGGGGGCGAAGTCCATGATCAGCTCGACCTGCTCGGGGTCCACCGCAACGGCAGCTGGACCAGCGTCAGCTGTCCGCCGCGTTCGCGCAGTTCGGTTCCCGCGGAGATGTGGTAGTCCGGGATGCGCTTGTGCCACTCCTGCAACGCGATGATCAGTTCGTGCCGGGCCAGGTGCATGCCCAGGCAGCGGTGCGGACCCGCGGCGAAGCCGAGGTGGTGATTGATGTCGGGGCGGTCCATGTCGAACACGTCCGGGTTGGGGTACTTGAGCGGATCACGGTTCGCCGAGCCGATGCCCAGCCACAGCACGTCGCCCTTCTTCAGCTGCAGG
>JAVHVL010000379.1:0-5304 GCA_032160565.1 Pseudonocardiales bacterium
CGACCAGGCACCCGGTGCGCATCGCCAGGTCGTCGAGGATGGCGTCGTAATCGGCCAGCCTGCCCACGACCCAACCGCCACCGTGGAAGTAGGCGACGGCGGGCAGCGCACCCTCGATCGGCGGCCGGTAGATCCGCACGGTCACCTCGGCGCCGTCCACGTCCACGCGCTCGTCGCGCGTCGCCGAGGACAACGTCGGCGCGGCGAGCATCGCCCCGACCTCCTCGAACTTCGCCCGGATCTCCACTGCCGAGAGCGTCCCGATCTCGGGCATGAGCTGGGCCAGTCCGTCCAACAGGATCTGTGCCTTCGGGTCGAGCGCCATGCCGGACTCGCTTTCTCGCGGTGTGCTTCGGGACAAGGACGGTGCCGCGCGCGAGACCTCTCGTGCGAGATCCCGCCGATCGCGCCAGGTGTACTCGGCTACATGGACTCGGCTTGCGGATGTCCTCGGCTGGTGGGCACGGGGCTACGATGGGTCGGATGCCGCTTGACCGGCCAGCACCCCGCCGTCGATGACGAACTCGCCGCCGGTGCAGTAGGACGAGTCGTCAGAGGCAAGGAAGAGCACCATTCGCGCGACCTCTTCCGCGAGCGCCATTCGCTTCATCGGTATGCCCTTGATGACATCGGACATGTCGATCAGCGCCCCGCCGAGGGCGTCGGGCTGCAGCATCGGTGTATCGACCGAACCCGGGTAGACCGAGTTCACCCGGATGCCGGCTGACGCCAGCTCCAATGCGGCGACCTTCGACATGCCGCGCACGGCGAACTTGCTCGCGGTATACGCCACCGTTCCCGCATTCCCGGACTGCCCCGCGATCGAGGAGATGTTCACGATCGCGCCGCCACCCGCTTCGACGAGCAGCGGAATTGCCGCACGCATGCCGAGGAAGGTCCCCAGCTGGTTGATCTCGACAATGCGCATGTAGTGCTCGACCGACGCCTGCGCGATTGGTGAATATGCGGCGACCCCGGCATTGTTGATCAAGATGTCCAGCCGGCCGAATTCGGATCGGGCGGCCTCGGTAGCTTCCGCCCAGCTCGCCTGGTCGGTCACGTCCAACCGGAGCCCGACGGCGCTATCGAGGCTCTTCGCGACGTCCACGACGGCGTCCTCCAGGACGTCGCCGAGTACGACGGACGCGCCCTCCGCTGCGAACAGCCGCGCCTCGGCCTCGCCCTGCCCGCGCGCGGCTCCGCTGATCAGTGCCACCTTGCCATCGAGCTTCCCCACAACGTCCTCCAGTCGCCGTTCGCCGATACAGGCACCGGCCTGAACACCCCTGTAACTGTGGACAGTTCGTGGCACGGCGTCGATAGCCTCGAACCCCGAACTTTTCTCGCTGCGGCTGACGTCGACCCGTGTCGGACCGGTCGCGAGCTGGGACAGCGGCGTGATCCCGGTGATAGCTTCGCCTCACTGCGCCCGACGTGAGGGAGAGCAATGCTGACGCTGCGGGAAGTTTCGGACCGCATCGAGATCGACGACCTGATCACGCGAGCGGCGGTCGCCACCGACAGCTGGGACTTCGCGCTGCTGGCTACCTGCTACACGCCCGAGTCGATCGTCGACTACACCAACGTCGGCGGACCGCGCGACACGCTCCCCGGAATCCTCGACTGGCTTCGCGGCTCGATGAAGCCGGGCGTGCTGATGGAGCGGCGGGTGACCAACCGCTACATCCAGCTGGACGGCGACGGGGCCACCGGGCGCTCGTACATGATGAAAGTGATGAAGGCGATCGACCGCGCGGACGGCACGGATGCCGGCTCCAGCGTGACCGTGGGCTGCTTCTACGAGGACGTCTTCGCGCGGACGCCTGACGGCTGGCGGATCATGGAGCGGGTCGAGGTCATCTCCTGGTACGACGGTACGTGGCCCGCAGGCTGGCCGGTCACCTTCTCGGCACTGCCGTGGGATCACGTACGCGTCTGATCCAGGCGTCAGCCCGTCACCACAGTTCGTCGAGGTGCGTGTCCGTCCCGGGAACCGTGGGGATGAACGGCGACGCGTAGACGACCTCGCCGAGACCACTGGCGCCGAACGCCTCAGCCTGCGGTACGAAGACGTCATCCCAACAGACCCGCGGGTCAGCCTCGAGGAAGAACAGCAGCAGAAACCGTTCCTCGACGCCGGTCACGACCGGCACCTTGGACGGCGTGCTGGGCATGCCGGCTTCACCCCGGAACGCCAGGCACATCGCCGCAGGCGTGCCGTCGAGTATTTTGGGGAGCTCGTCGCGGTACCACTGCTCGGCCTGCTCGGGCGACGTTCCCGCGCTGCGTTCGCCGATGACGACCGCGAGTCCAGGAAAGCGATGGTCGAGGGCCAGCTCGGCGGGAACGCCGTCCTCCTCACGCTGCACGCCCCACTGGTAGACGTAGTGCAGCGTGTGGACGTGTTCGCGGTGCGGGTACATCCGACCCTGCTCGTTGAGGCGGAAGACCTGGTCGGCGCCCCACGAGCGCCACTCCTGACGGTGGCCGTCAAGGATGTAGTACAGCGACAGGAACGAACCGACGTCCTTGCTCCGCGCTATCGGTGAAGCTTCGGGGAAGCGCAGCGCCTTCAGTTCGCGCGTCGCAACCCAGCGCGCGCCGGAGAAGCAGTACGGGCCGATCAGGCAACCGGCGTAGAAGTGGTCCCGCTCGTACCACCGGTTGTACTCACGCTCGTAGCCGCGCTCGGGCTCGACCATGGTGAAGAGCATGCTGCCGAGCCGGATACCCGCGTTCTCCACGCTTCCCCGTCCAGTCATCGCGTCGGCGAGAGCGCCGCCTCCCGCATGCGGGTTGTGCGGTGAACCGGATCCTTGTCGAACCGAGGAAGCACTTCCTGCCCGAACAGTCGCAGGCTGCGAAGGGACTCCTCCTGCGTTCTGAACGGATGGCAGTTCGGCCCGGTGACGATCTGGTCCACACCCATGTCGGCGTAGGTCTGAACACCCCGCGCGCAATCCTCCGGGTCACCGATGATGATCGTGCCGCGCTCGATGCGGTCTCGGATCACCTCCGCGGTCGGCTCGGCGATGAGGGCGGGCCAGTCGGGCACGTCCACCGGCTTCGGAAAGGTGTCCAGCCAGCGGTACACAAGGCTCGCGTAGTAGCTCATGCCGATCCTGGTGGCGACTTCGATGGCTTCTTCGCGGGTCGGCTCGCAGACGATCGTGGCAACCACTGCGAGCGTGTCGTTCACGAACTCCCCGACCGGCTCGGCCTGCTGGATCGCCGCCTTGTAGACGCGCACCGATTCGGCCAGCGTCGGCGGCTCGCCGATCGTGAAGCACATCGCGCCGAGACCGTGGCGCCCGGCCTTCTCGAACGTGGGCGGGTTACCGGCGGCTACCCACATGGGTGGGTGCGGTGCCGCGTACGGCTTCGGCAGGACATTGCGCGTCGGCATGCTGAACCATTCGCCGTCATGGCTGTAGCGGTGCTCGCGCCACATCGCCTTGAATTCACGGATCGTCTCGTCCCACATGCTCTTCGTCGTCGCATTGTCAGGGATGCCGAAGCCTTGCTGTTCCGTCGACGACGACCCGCGTCCGGTGCAGAACTCGAACCGCCCGCCACTGAGCTGGTCCAGCATCGCAACGCGTTCGGCCACCCGCGCGGGGTGATTGACCGGTGGCGTGATGTTGAAGATCGCCGAACCGATGTGCATGGTCGTGGTCTGCGCGGCGACATAGGCCAGGAAGACCTCGGGCGCCGACATGTGGGAGTACTCCTCGAGAAAGTGGTGCTCCGAGGCCCAGACGTACTTGAAGCCGGCCCGTTCCCCCTCGACGGCGAGCTCGACCTCGCGCATGAGGCGGTCGTGCTCCGAGCCGCTCCAGTTCTGGTCGAGCTCGTGCTGAGGGACGTGCGCCTGTGCGAATATCCCGAACTCCATACTTCATTCCTCCGAGATGAGGTGTCCCGCGAGCCCGGGAACCAGGACGCCACGGGCAAGAGCGCCGGCCTCCATGTCCTGGAACACTCGCTCGACCGATTCGAGCGGATATTTCTGCGTCACCAGCGCGTCCAGATTCAGCCGGCCGGCCAGATAGAGATCGACAAGCATCGGAATGTCGGCGTCCGGGCGTGATGACCCGTACCTGCAGCCGAGGATTGCCTTGTCCTGGTAGAGCGACGTCATCTCGAAGGACGCTTCGACGCCCCGGCCGGCATAGCCGACGATGACGCACGCACCGCCTGGTGCGAGCGCATCCACCGCCGCGCGCAGGACCGCCGGTTTGCCCACGCAGTCGAAGGTGAAGTCCAACCCCGCCGGAACGAGTTCCTTCAACCGCCCGAGAACCTCCTCGCCCCGCGCGTCGACGAAGTCGGTCGCGCCGAACTCCAGCGCCAGCGCCCTCTTCGACGTTGCCGCGTCGACGGCGATGATGCGGGTGGCTCCGGCGAGGCGCGCTGCCTGAATCGTGTTGAGCCCGACGCCGCCTACGCCGATCACCGCGACTGTCGCGCCCTGGCCGACGCGGGCCCGGTTGAACACGGCTCCGGCCCCGGTCAGCACACCGCAGCCGAGCAGCGCCGCGCGGTCGAAGGGCACTCGGCGATCGATGCGTACCGCCTGACGTTGGTTGACGATCGTCCGCTCGGCGAACACCGAGGTGTTCGCGAACTGGTACGCGGGCGCACCACGCCAGGTGAAGCGGGCAGCTGGATCGACCACGCCGCTGATGCAGAGCGTGGGATGCCCCTTCGCACACGCGGGGCAACGGCCACAGGTCGAGAGGGTGACCAGCACGACGTGATCGCCCGGCTCCACCGCGGTGACGGCGCTACCGACGTCTTCGATGACCCCCGCGCCTTCGTGGCCGAGGACGACCGGGCGCGGCGAGCCGATCGTGCCCTCGACCACGCTGAGGTCGCTTCGGCAGACGCCGGCAGCCTCAATCCGCACGAGGACGTCGGTCGGCCCGAGCGGGGCGATTTCGACGTCGTCGACGATTTCGATCGAGTCGGTGAGCAGCGCCGCCCTCATGCGACCAGATCTCTCGCGACGGGGGGCCGCCCATGACGGCGACAGCAGCCGCCCCGATTCGGGCCGGGCCGGTCCGTCATCTCTGGGCGAGCAGGCATATCAGGACCCCAAGATTTGCGATTGTAACCGCGTGATCGCGATAGTATCCATCCGCGATTTCTGCTGTCCATACATGAATGAAGCATCCACCCGAAGGGATCACCGTTGACCGGACGTTTTGCCGGCCGGGTCGCGTTGGTCACCGGCGGGGGCGGCGGAGGAAGCGGTAGCGCCATCTGCCGGCGGCTCGCGGCCGAGGGCGCCTCGGTCGTCGT
>JAVHVL010000187.1:0-8952 GCA_032160565.1 Pseudonocardiales bacterium
CCGGAGTGGTGTTCCCCTGGAGAGCCAACAAGGCGAGGGCGAGGACGGGCATGGCCAGCTTGGCGAAGTTGTTCCAGATCCCCGACACCAGGACCGACACGGTGCTGCGCGACTTCGAGATGCCCCACGAGCCGAACATCGAATAGGTGAGCGCGATGCCGAGCGCGCCGCCGCCGGGAATCGTGTTGGAGACGGCGGTCGACGTCTCGGTGGCGACGAAGGCCTGCCGGTACTTCAGCCCGGGGGTGGCTCCGACCATGACGAACAGGTACGTCGCGAGATTCCACACCGCGGCCAGCGCCAGCGTGGCCATCTCCAGCCCGGTCATCGCACGGATCTCGGTCCAGACCTTCGACATGCTGGTGAACTGTGGAATGAAGAACCAGAAGATCCCGACCACGAGTGCCAGCGACACCGCCCCGGAGATCGCCGGCCGAAGCCACTTCCGGCGGATGCTCGGCGCAGGAGAGATCACGACAGGGTTGGTTGTCACGTATGCCTCCTCAAGAAGGCCTCGAGCAGATGGCCGGTCGTGCGGCCCGGCCAGCGCGTGCCCACGTAGTTGACGGCGTCGCTCAGCGCGAGCGGCGTCGTGGCGTTTCCGGTGCGGACGTACAACCGAGCCTCGGCTCCGTCCTGCACGTACACCGGTCCGTCCGAGGGCCGCACCGACAGCGCGCAGACGTCGTGTCCATTGACCACGGCGAAATCGACGCTCAGGAATCGACGCACGTGACCACCGAGCGCGGCCGAGAGCAGCTGCACCAGATGGCGTTCGAACCCGTCCCGGTCGGGGCGGCTCAGCGTTGCGTAGTCCTCGGCGAGGCCGACGGCAGCGCCCGCGTCGTCCACACCGATCAGCAGCGTGCCGCCGCGCCGGTTCAGGAAGCCGGCAGCAGTCTTCGTGACCGCCCGCTCGAGCGCCTTGTTCTGGCGGCGTTCGTTGATGTCCCACCGCAGGCTCGACTTGAACTCCAGCGACGCGCCCTCACCGCGCTCGCACAGCACCGTCACGTCCGGAGCCGGTCTGGTGAGCTCCGACGACCCAGGTGGCCGTAGCCGCAGCGACCCGGCCGTGCCCACCAACCACAGCCCCCACAGACCGAGTGCGGCCGAACCGACCGCCGCGAGCACCACGACGGCCGGCGGCGCGTTGAGCTCGAAGAACTTCGTGCTTGCCGGGACGGCCAATACGACAACGTAGGTAGCCGCCATGGCGACGAGGAGAGCGAGCAGCGCGGACGTCATCGGTGCCGCGACGAGGGCGACCAGGACCAGGCCGACGGCGAGCAACGCCATCGTCGCGGTGGTCCGCGACTCGATGGCCGAGACGTCCCGGGCGGTACGCGCCAGGGCGTACGCGACGAACGTCGCCAGCGCGGCCACCAGTCCAGCGGGCACGGCGAAGCGAGTGATCCGGTTGACGAACCCGGACTCGAGTCGAGGTGCGCGGGTGCCGAGGGCGAGCACGACCGACGGAATCCCGATCGTCAGCGTGCCGATGAAGGTGAGGTGGCGGGGGACGAACGGGAACGGCAGCCCGGCCAGCCCGACAGCAATGATCAGCAGGAACGCGTACACGCTCTTCGAGATGAAGAGCTTCGCCACTCGCTCCATGTTGGCCACGACACGGCGCCCCTCGCGGATCACCTGGGGCAGCGCCGCGAACGAGTCGTCGATCAGGACGATCTCCGCCGTCGCGCGGGCAGCCGGGGCACCGCTGCCCATCGCGACGGCGAGATCGGCCATCTTCATCGCGGGCACGTCGTTGACGCCGTCGCCGATCATCGCCACCGAGTGGCCGGCCGCCTGCAGGGCTTGGACGATCAGTCGCTTCTGGTGCGGCCCGACGCGGCCGAGCACGGCGTGCTCGTCCAGGATCCTGCGGATCTCATCCGGGGCAGGCGGCAGTCGGCTGGCATCGACAGGCGGCCCGCTGCCGGGGATGCCGACAGCCTCCGCGACCGCGAACACGGTCTGCGGGTGGTCGCCGGACAGCACCTTCACCGCGATGCCCTGCTCGGTGAAGTACCGCACGGTGGCAGCGGCTTCGGGGCGAAGCGTGTCGGCCAGCACCACGAGCGCCGCCGGACGGGGCTGCACGGGCAGCTCCGAGGCCGCGTCCAGCCAATCCACCCGAGCGAGCAGGAGGACGCGGTGCCCGGCGCGCGCCAGCGACTCGCTGCGCTCCAGCACGCTCGCGGCAGCTGTGCCGGCGAGCAGCCGGTCCGGCGCCCCGAGCACCCACCTACCGCGCGCCCCGAAGTCCGCACCGCTCCACCGCCGCCCGGACGAGAACGGGACGACGTGCGCGGCGGACCACCCGTCCGGCATCGGCGTCGCGGCCCCGATGGCACGCAGGCTGGCGTTGGGGCTCGGGTCGGCCGCGGCGAGTGCGCCCAGCGCGGCGTCGCGCTCCTCGGGCGCGAGCTCCGGGTCGAGCTGCTCGATCGCGTGGACGCGCAGGTGCTGGCCGTCGGTGAGCGTGCCGGTCTTGTCGAGGCACACCACGTCGACCCGCGCGAGGGTCTCGACGGCGACGAGCTGTTGCACCAGCACGTTGCGACGGCCCAGCCGCACGACGGCCAGCGCGAACGCTCCGCTGACGAGCAGCACGAGCCCTTCAGGCACCATGCCGACCACGGCTGCGACGGATACCCGGATCGACTCCGCCGTGCTGTGATCCTGACGCTGGGTCAGCACCAGGATGACGCCGGCGGGGATCAGTGCCCAGGTCACCCACCGCAGGAACGTGTTGATGCCGTCGCGCAGCTCGGACGGCGGCGTGGTGAACTCCCGCGCCTCGCGGGCCAGCACGTTGGCATACGCCTCCGGGCCTACCCTGGTCGCGCGGTAGCGCATCGACCCCGCGACCACGGCGGATCCGGACAGCACCTCGTCACCGCGATCCTTGCGTATCGGGTCGGCTTCGCCCGTCAACAGCGACTCGTCCACGTCGGCGCCGATCACCGTCAGCACGACACCGTCCGCCACGACCTGCTCGCCGCTGCGCACCTCGATCAGATCGTCGAGGACGACCTGATCGACGCTGAGGTCGGCGAGCTCGCCGTCGCGGACCACCCGCGCGGCCGTCGCGGTCAGCACATGCAGCCGGTCGAGAGTGCGCTTGGCGCGCACCTCGGTGATGATGCCGACGGCGCTGTTGGCCACGATCACCAATCCGAACAGCGCATCCTGCACCGGTCCGACGACGAGCATGAGGACGCACAGCGAGCCCAGCAGTGCGTTGAAGCGAGTGATCACGTTGGTCCGGACGATGGACCAGGCCGAGCGGCTCGTCGGCTGGGTGACCCGGTTGGTGCGGCCGTCCGCAACCCGCTGTCGCACCTGCTGGGCGTCGAGGCCGCGGTCGTCGTCGACCGGGTCCGCCACCATCGCGACCGATGCGGCGGCTGGCACGGCCGTGGCTGGGCGCGTCCGGGTCATCCGGCACCCCCGGCAGCGGTTGGGTCCAGCTCGAAGTGCCCGTCGCTGTAGTCGTGCACGTACCGGCGCACGACCGAACGGTCGACGAAGCCGATCGCCGGCGAGATCGCGGCTATCTGGTCCTCACCGCGGCTGCCGTACAGGTCGAAGCGGTACGTGATGCAGCCGCCGCCATAGACGTAGTGCCGCTCGCCGCGGTAGCCGGAGCTGACCTCGTCCACCCGTTCGTAGCGGTGCGTGCCGGGCTGGTCGGTGACCTTCTCGGTCGCCTCGCGCACGTCGCAGTCTCGAGTCAGCGTGACGGTCATTGCGTGGGTGCCCTGGTGTTCGAAGTCGAGGGAGATGCGGGCCCGGCCCTTCCGGGCGTCCAGCCGTTGATAGCTCCACCCGGCGGGCAGCGGCCGCAGGCAGGGCACGAGCCCGGCGCTGGGCACCGACTGCGCCGTGAGCAGCAGGGCTCCGTTGAGGCGGTCGGGGCTCGAGTCCGTGCGCGCGGGGCAGCTCGGCCCGCCGGACGGCTGGTCGCCGATCCGGATCGACGCGCCGCACGCCGCCGACGAGGACAGCGCGATGCCGCAAACCGCGACCATCAGAAGGCGTCTCATATCGGACTGCTCACGAGAAGCTGAACCGCGAGCACGATCGCGATCACGCCGCCCACCAGTACCAGGACGCTCAGCAGAACACGGCGCACGCTCCAGCGCTGGATCCGCACCGGCCGCAGCTGGTAGGGCAGCAGGGCAAGGAACTCGGCATGCAGGTCTTGCCCTTGCGCGCGCAGCATCCTGCGCAACTGTGACGGCATGGTCAGCCCACGGGTCGCGGCGAACGCCTCCGCGATCTCCCCGTCGTCGAACAGGCGCCGGGTGCGCGCGTAGACCCGCGGAGCGTCGGTCCGCAGGGCGAGGACCAGCATCATGTTCGCCAGGTCCACGGCCTGCCGCCACGGGCTCGGCCGCACCTGCGCGAATGCCGAGTCGATCACCAGCAGGCGGCCGTCCCGCACCAGCAGGTTCGCCGGTTTGATGTCGCGATGCGCCAGCCCCGCCTCCCACATCTGGCGAACGACGTGCAGCCCCTGGTCGATGATGTCGTCATCGATCTCCGAGTCGCCGATCTCCTTCGCCCCGTCGAAGAACTCCATGACGAGCAGGTACTCGCGCTCGGGTGTGAGCTCGACGATCCCGTACGGCCGCGGCACCGGCAGGCCGGTGTCGTAGAGCAGTCGCAGCACGTAGTCCTCGTACTGCACCAGGCGGCGTACCGCGTTGAACGGCTTCTCGTCCTCGAGCCGGCCGTACAACAGGGTGCGGCCGAGCTTGTACCACCGGTCGGCCCGCAGGTGGGTGGCCGCGTAGAGCTTTCCGAAGACGTAGCACTCCCCGTCACCTTTGACCTTGATCCGCAACGGGGTGGATCCCCCGGAACCTTCGAGCCCGAACGGCGTGACCTCGACCGGGATGAGGGCCAGCTGGTCCTCGACGGCTTGGACGATCGCGGCGAGGCGCCGCTCGTCGATGGCCAGGTGAGCGGACCGCCCGCGGTGGTAGCTCACCGGAAATACCGAGTTGGGCGCGAACAGCCGAAACGCCACGAGCGCGACGGCGACGCCGATGACAACACCGAAGAGCACGTCGCTGGGCGAATCCTGCGCCAGGTAGATCCGGGAGGCCGAGACAAGCACCAGCACCGCAGCGACGATCGCCTTGCCGATCTGCCTCGGCCGCCCGGCCGGGATGGTCGCGTACACCGTGTTGACCAGGAACGCGGCGAGTACCGCGACCGGCACCGAGGGCATCGCGTAGCCCTTCCAGTCGCCGAGGATCTCCACACCCAGCGGACGAGGGCGCTGCACCATGCCGGCGAACGCGTACCCGAGGTTGTCGACGATCAGACCGACGGCGATCCACACGATCAGGTGCCGCCAGCGCCGCCAGAACAGCAGCGGAACGAGGTTGAGAAAGAAGATGACCTGCAACCCCCACCCTGTTGCGGGCGCACCGAGGACGCGCATGACATCGGTCAGCCAGGGTGTGCGCCAGGACGCGATGCGATCGAGCACCGCGTGGTCCACGTAGTCGAGGCGCTGTGCCGTGCTCCGCGTGGTGGCTACGGCAACCGAGAACAGAACCACCGCGACGGCCAGTGCCAGCCACCAGGTGCCCGACGTGTTGATCCGGTGCGGAAGCGGGGGCGGCTCGCCGGAGGGGCGGCGTCGGGGATGTGCCCGGACGACGCCGGGAGTGACATCAAGTGCGGGTTCGGCCGTCATGGCCCGAACGGCATCGACGGAATCGGCATGGATCGGCTCCTGCCAACGGTGGCGGAGTCGGCCTTGATGCGCTGGAACGGCCAGCGGCCAAGAGGGTCGGCGCCCGTCAAAGCGGTCGCGCTGCGGGCGACGCTACGCCCTCGACTTGCCACCGGTCAAGACGATACGTATCGTGCTGTGGTGTCCGGATTGCTGCGGGTGTTCGCCCACGCGTCGGGGGCCGTCACGTCCCCAAATGCCGGCGAGCAGGCCTAGCGGCCGGAGGATGCAGGCAGCATGACAACCCCCCACGTGAACCACGACGCTGCGGTCGCCGGTGCCAAGCAGCGCCGCCGCAACGCTCGCTCGCACGCAGCCATCGTCGACGCGACCAACCAGCTGCTGATCGAGGTCGGGTACGGCCAGCTGACCATCGAGGGGGTCGCTGCCCGGGCCGGCGTCGGCAAGGCGACCGTCTACCGGTGGTGGCCGTCCAAGGCGGCGTTGGCGATCGAGGCGATGAGCCGGGGGCTGGACGGCAGGTCCCCCGCCGAGACGGGGGACCTGCGCCAGGACCTGCTCGCCGCGGTCCGACGGGCGATTCACCTGCTGGCCCGCAGCCCGGAGGGGGCCATCATCCCTGCCCTGGCGGCCGACATGATGCGCGACCAAGCACTGGCGAAGCAGTTCCGGGAGCAGATCCTCCTGCCCCGCCGCTCCGTCGTCACGGGCATCGTCCGCCGCGCCGTCGACCGCGGCGAGCTGCCGGCGAACCTCGACATCGGGCTGTTGATGGATGTGTACGCGGGAGCGGTGTTCTACCGCGTCGTGGTCAGCGGTGAGCCGGTCAACGAACACCTCGCCGAACAGCTCGTCGGACTGCTGCTCGACGGCAAGAAACCGCTCCTGCCCGACGCCGATTGACCGTCCTCGACGCACTTAGTCGAGCGCGAACGGCGGGTACTCGTCGGTGAGCAGCAACAGGTACGCCTCCACGCGCAGCCACCAGCGCATGACGCCGATCGTGAAATCCCGCAGCCCTGCCGGCCACCGGCCGGTGAACAGCACTGCGAAGAACGCGATCACCAGCACGACGAGCTGCGCGATCAACAGCAGCGCGAGCACGACGAGCTGCGGGATCGCCAGGATGAGCCGGAACGCGACAGTCACCCGGTTGCGGTTCTCGAGCTGCGGGGCGACGTCCACCCGCAACCGCGAATCACCGCCGGGATCGTTGGCCGTCATGGCGAACGCGAACGGCGGGTACTCCTCCCGCAGAAAGCCGGCGAAGACACCCGTGCGGACGTAGTACCTCATGTACATGACCTGGAAGTTCGCCAGCTCGGCCGGCAACCGGCCGGTGAACAGGATGATGAACCAGCTGATCACCCCGAGCAACTCCGACACCGAGCGAAGCGCGTTGACGATCAGCAGGTGCGGGATCGCCAGGAGCCAATTGACCAGTGGGCGCCAGTTCGCGATCCGTTCGGGCGAATCGAACGTGAGCGTTGCCGGATACGGCCGGGGTACTGGCTGCATGGGTCACCTCCCGCGCACTGCCGACACTACCGCCGGCGGCGCAAGGTTGAACCGCACCGGATGCCTGGCCTGCACGCAGTGCCCACCGCCCGCCACCACCTCGATCGCCCAGGCCGGCAGCGGCAGGATCGTCGTCGGGCCACTGCCCGCCACCTCGTAGTCGAGCCGAACGCCGGACCGCACGGCGTAGCCGCAACGGTCCGGCTCCCGGGCGCGCACAGCGACAACTCTCCCGCTGTCGGAGCGGGATCGCAGCTATGCGAGCGACGACGTCATCGTCCGGTCAGGGACGCGCTTCGTACACCAGGTTGAACGGAGTCTCGCTCGCCCGGCGGAACCGCGTGAACCCCGCGCGGGTCACGAGTTCGCCGATCGCCTGCTCGCCGGCCTGCGCACCCAGGGAGTACCCGCCGGGTTGCGACAGCGCGTTCGGCACACACAGGAAGGTCGAGAAGTTGTAGTAGACCCGCCCCACCGGATTGAGGTTGTCCGCGACCTCGTCGCCGGCGAACGGTTCGACGATCAGCCAGGTGCCGTCCGGTGCCAGCGACTGACGGATGTGCGTCGCCGCGCCCAGCGGGTCGCCCATGTCGTGCAGGCAGTCGAAGGTCGTGACGAGGTCGTACCCGGTGCCGCCGAACGTCTGCGCCGACGCGACGTCGAACGAGATCCGGTCGGCCACGCCCGCGTCGGCCGCACGCTTGCGGGCGAGCTCGATCGACCCGTCGTGATAGTCACACCCCATCAGCCGTGAGTTCGGGTAGTGCTCGGCGAGCAGGATCGTCGAGGAGCCCAGGCCGCACCCGACGTCGGCCACCTTCGCGCCGGCCTGCAGCTTCTCGTCGACGCCGTCGAGCGCCGGGATCCAGGCAGGAACGAGGTTCGCGTGGTAACCCGGGCGGAAGAACTGCTCGCACCCGACGAAGACACCGCTGTCGTGTTCGTGCCAGCCGATGCCGGCGCCGGAGCGGAACGCCTCGGCCACCCGCTCCTCCGCTCGCAGTGAACCGAGCGCGAGCACGAACGCACCGGGGGCGTAGACCGCGCCGTCGGGATCGGCCAGGACGAACGCCTGCTCCTCGCTCAACGAGTAGGTGTCGGTCGCCGCGTCGTAGGTGACGTAGCCGCCGGCGGCCTGACCGCGCAACCACTCCGCGATGTAGCGGGGGTCGCAGTCGGTGCGCCGCGCGAGGTCGTCCGACGTTCCCGGCGCGTCGACCATCGCGCGATACAGGCCGAGCCGGTGCCCGACGACGACGTTGCCGGCCGCGATCGTCGCGCCCAGGTCGCCCACGAACCGTCCGATGAATTCCATCAACTTGCCCTCGTCGAGTGCCATCTCGTCCCCTTTGAATCGGCTCCGCTACCACCGTTTGTGGCGCGTGTCCGGTCTACGAGGCGGCGGCGCCGTCGGATATAAGGGGAATCCCTTACGGGGGTGGCTGCAGCCCGCGGGCAGTCACCCAGGCCGCGACGCCGGCCCGGCTCGGCGCGTGCAGCCGCTCCATGATGTTGCGGACGTGGACCTCGGCCGTCTTCTCGCTGATGCCCAGCGCCCGGCCGATCTGCCGGTTGGTGTTGCTGGCCGCGACGAGCGCGGCCACCTCCAGCTGGCGCGGGGTCAGCTCGATGCCGGCAACGGCCTGCCCGCCGGTAGCCCCGGCGTCCGCGACGCCGGCAGCGAGGGCGATTGCGTCGGCGCCGGGCATCGTCCG
>JAVHVL010000477.1:0-23587 GCA_032160565.1 Pseudonocardiales bacterium
CCAGCCACTGGCGGCGGGACAGAACCACGTTGTTGCGGTTCTTGTCCAGCTCGATGATCTTCGCCTCGAGCTCGCGGCCCACGTAGGGCTGCAGGTCGCGGACGCGGCGCATCTCGACCAGCGAGGCCGGGAGGAACCCGCGCAGACCGATATCGAGGATGAGGCCGCCCTTGACGACCTCGATGACGATGCCGGTGACGACCTCGTCGGCTTCCTTCTTGGCCTCGATCGTGCCCCAGGCGCGCTCGTACTGCGCGCGCTTCTTGGAGAGGATCAGCCGGCCTTCCTTGTCCTCCTTCTGGAGGACGAGCGCCTCGATCTGATCGCCGACGGAGACGACCTCGTTGGGGTCGACGTCGTGCTTGATCGACAGCTCACGCGAGGGGATGACGCCCTCGGTCTTGTAGCCGATGTCGAGGAGAACCTCGTCGCGGTCGACCTTGACGATGGTCCCCTCGACGATGTCGCCATCGTTGAAGTACTTGATCGTGGAGTCGATGGCGGCGAGGAAGTCTTCGGCCGAGCCGATGTCGTTGATCGCGACTTGCGGTGTTACCGGAGCTTCGGTGGTGGACGTCATTGAGTGGGTGGGTCCTGACAGTTTCTAGAGCGTTGCGGACATGCCCGGATCGCCGAGCCGAGACTTACGACGAGCGGCCTACTCCATGTCGAGGCCACAGACCTGTTCCGCAGGCGAAAGCCTACTCCAGCCCCCGGTATTCCCGGAAATTCCGGCTGGCAGGATCAGGGGCGTGCCAGACATCCCGCGCGCCGTCGGCGTGGCCCGCCGCGCGGAGGACGCCACCACCACCGTCCGGGCGAACCGCCGGTGGTGGGACGCGGACGCGGACGACTATCACGCCGCGCACGGCGCGTTCCTCGGTGACGCGGACTTCGTGTGGGCTCCCGAGCGGCTGCGCGAGGAAGACGCGCACCTGCTCGGCGACGTCGCAGGCAAGGTGATCCTCGAGGTCGGCTGCGGCGCCGCGATGTGCTCGCGCTGGCTGGCCGCGCAGGGCGCCCGTCCCGTCGCCTTCGACCTGTCGGCCGGCATGCTGCGCCATGCGCGGGCCGGCGCGGAGCGGACGGGCATCGACGTCCCACTCGTGCAGGCCGATGCGCAGTACCTGCCGTTCGCGTCCGCGCACTTCGACATCGCGTTCACCGCGTTCGGCGCGGTGCCGTTCGTCGAGGACTCCGCGCGGCTGATGCGCGAGGTGGCCCGGGTACTGCGCCCGGGCGGCCGGTGGGTCTTCGCCACCACGCATCCGCTGCGCTGGTGCTTCCCGGACGATCCCGGGCCGGACGGGCTGACCGCGACGATGCCGTACTGGGATCGCACCCCCTACGTCGAGTACGCCGCGTCCGGCGAGGCGACGTACGTGGAGCACCACCGCACGCTCGGCGATCGTGTCCGGGAGATCACCGCGGCCGGCTTCCGCCTGCTCGACATCGTCGAACCGGAATGGCCGGCCGGGCACACTGAGGAGTGGGGGCAGTGGTCGCCGCTGCGAGGGGCGATCCTGCCCGGCACCGCGATCTACGTCTGCGAGCTCTCCGGCTGAAGATCTTCAGCTGTCCGGCCGTCCACGGGCGGGGCAGCCCTTCGCCGCCCGACGAGCAGACCGGCCACCAGCAACACCAGCCCGAGCGCGGCCACGCCCAGCGGAACCCACAGCCGGATCAAGTGGATCTTCGTGAGCTGTGAGTTGGCGTAATCGACCTGCTCGCGCACCGTCGTGTCGTTGAAGACCAGGTTCGCGTCGAAGACGGTCCCGCCACCGGACGCGAACCGCTCCACGATCTGCTGGGCACCCTTGACGATCACGCCCGTCGAGGGCTCCACCCACACCGTCGTCGTACCGCTGTACGTGCCCGGCAGCAGCTTCTGGATCGTGATCGCGACCGCGGGAATCTGTTGAACGAAGCGGTACACCGTCATCCCGCGGATCTGTTCCGATCCCTGGTAGACGGCGGGATAGGCCTTGCCCGCGACCGTGTCGTACAGCGGATATGTCTTCTTCTTCGTGTCGATCGGGAACGTGTAGTCCAGCCCCTCGTGCGCGATCGCCGCGTCGCCGTTGACGCTGGCCTTGAAGCTCGCACCCGCGACCGCCATTGCGCTCTTGCGATCGAAGGCGACCCGGTCGGTTGACTTGTCTATGAATCCGGGGTCGCTCGCGGGGGCGCAGCCCAGGCCGTCGACCTTGGTGCCCTTGGCGATGAGGCACAAGGTCTCGTCGTACACCGCAACCCGGCCAGTTCCGGCCGACTTGTCGCCATGAACCGTCCGAGTCGCGATGACATGCACCGGCAGGACCGATTGCTGCGCGAGCACGAAGACCTGGCCGTCTGCCTCTGAAACGGTGGTCGACTTGACGTCGAGCGGCACCTTGACCAGCGCCGGCGCGGCCGCCCATTTCACCAGCGCCGCGGCGACGACGAGCAGCACGCCCGTCGCTGCCAGCGCGATCCTTGCCTTGTTCGCCATCGAAGCCTCAGCTCGCCGGGTGCAGCACGGTATCGATGAGGTAGACGACCGCGTTCTTCGTCTGGATGCCGCCACAGAGGATCTTGGTGGTGCCGTTGACTGTGTAGCTGTCGCCCGTGCCCGCGATCTCGAGCTCCGCACCTTCGAGCGTCTTGTGCTTGCCTGCTAGGTCCGCCTTGGTGACCATCTGGCCGAGCACGTGGTACTTCAGCGTCGCGACGAGCACAGCCTTCTGCTTCGGGTCGGTCAGCAGCGCCTGCAGCTCCGCGGCCGGCTCCTTCTTGAATGCGTCGTCGACAGGGGCGAACACGGTCAGGGCCGGTGCGGCGTTCAGTGTCGCGGTGAGGCCGCCCGCGTTGGCGGCGGCGACCACGTTGGACAAGAACGGCACGCCGGCGGCGACGGTGCCGACCGGCGCCTGCGCAGCGGGTGCGAGCGCGGCCTCGGTGAGGCCAAGCGTCGAGCAGCCCGGGCCGAACAGTGCGGACGCCGCCGCGGACGAGCTGCTCGAGGACGCCGGGCCGCTGGCCGATGATGAAGACGCTGGCGGGGAAGATGAGGCAGAGCTCGAACTGGGGTTCTTCGAGCCGCTGCATGCGTTCAGAACCAACATGACCGAGAGCGATGCGGCAGAAACGGCGATGGTTCGGCGAAGCATCAAGGCGTGTCCTTCCTCAGGCGCCGAGCGAAGGTCTCGCTCGGCGTGATCATTCGGTCAGCCCGTCGGGTAAACGGAAAGACATCAGCCGAAGACGTTATGCGTTTGTTACGTATTTAGTGATGATCTCGGCCCAACCGTCACCGTCGGTAGAGCATAAGGTCACTGACGATCAACACGACGCAAGTGCGGCAAGTTAGCGCAGTCGCGTCAAGACCCGCGCAGTCGATCAGTGCGATTTCTGATGGTCAGTGCGCGGCTTCGTGCCAGGTGCGGCCGATGCCGACCGAGACGTCCAGCGGCACGTCCAGCTTGTAGGCGCCGCCCATCTCGCGCCGCACCAGCTCCTCGACGGCGCTGCACTCCCCCGGCGCGATCTCCAGGACGAGTTCGTCGTGCACCTGCAGCAGCAGCCGCGAGCGCAACCCCGCCTCGGCCAGGCCGCGGTGCACCCCGAGCATGGCCACCTTGATGATGTCGGCCGCACTGCCCTGGATCGGGGCGTTGAGGGCGGCGCGCTCGGCCATCTCCCGAAGATTGCGGTTGTCGCTGTTGAGCTTGTCGAGGTAGCGGCGCCGCCCCATGATCGTCTCGGTGAATCCGGTCTGCCGGGCGTCCTCGACCACCGAGCGCAGGTAGTCGCGGACGCCGCCGAAGCGGGTGAAGTAGGCGTCCATCTGCGCCCGCGCCTCGTCCGGAGTGATCTTGAGCTGCTTGGCGAGCCCGAACGCCGAAAGGCCGTAGGCCAGGCCGTAGGACATCGCCTTCACGCGGCGCCGCAGCTCGCCGTCGATCTGCTCCGGCGGCAGGTCGAAGGCGCGCGACGCGACGAAGCTGTGCAGGTCTTCACCGGTGGTGAAGGCCTCGATCAGGCCGGCGTCATGCGACAGGTGCGCCATGATCCGCATCTCGATCTGGCTGTAGTCGGCCGTCATCAGCGACTCGAAGCCGGCGCCGACGGTGAACGCCTCGCGGATGCGCCGCCCCTCGGCGGTGCGCACCGGGATGTTCTGCAGGTTGGGGTCGGTGGAGGAGAGCCGGCCGGTGGCGGCGACGGTCTGGTTGAAGGTGGTGTGGATGCGGCCGTGATCGTCGATCAGTGGCAGCAGACCGTCGACGACGGACTTCAGCCGGGCGACCTCGCGGTGGCGCAGCAGGAGCTCGAGGACCGGATGCTGGGTCTTCACGTAGAGGTCGGCCAGCGAGTCCGCGTCGGTGGTGTAGCCGGTCTTGATCCGCTTCGTCTTCGGCAGCCCGAACTGGTCGAAGAGGATCTCCTGCAGCTGCTTGGGCGAGCCGAGATTGAACTCCCGCCCCACGACCGTGTGCGCGTCCTGCTCGACGGCCTTCACGCTCGCGCCCAGTTCGGCCTGCAGCGCGAGCAGCGCGTCGGTGTCGGTGGCGATCCCGACCGCCTCCATGTCCGCGAGCACGTAGGTGAGCGGCAGCTCCATTTCGGTGAGCAGCCCCAGCGCGCCCCCCTGCTCGAGCTCGGTGCCGAACGCGATGGCCAGGTCCTTGACCGCGGATGCACGTACGGTCTCGACCTCGGCTAGAGCGTCGTCCGATTCGTCCACCCCGCCGTCCAGGGTGAGCTGCCCGGACTCCTCGATGTTGGACCGCAACTCCCGATGCAGGTAGCGCAGCGCGAGGTCGGCGAGGTCGAATGAGCGCTGGTCCGGGCGCAGCAGGTAGCCGGCCAGCTGGGTGTCGCTGGTGACCCCGGCGAGCGACCACCCGTGCTGCCGCAGTGCGAGCAGCGGACCCTTGAGATCGTGGACGGCCTTCGGTACCGCCGGATCGGCCAGCCAGCCGCCCAGCGCCGCCTCGTCCGAGGGGCTGAGCAGCTCCGGAGCGATGAACGCCGCGGCGCCGTCGGCCGTCGCGATCGCGATCCCGCTGAGCGATCCCGTGCCGCGTCCCCAGCTGCCCCGGAAGGCCACGCCGGCGCGCGCGCCAGTCCGTGCGTGCTCGTCCAGCCACTGCTCGACCTCGTCGATGCCGAGGCGGGTGACCGCGATGTCGAAGCCCTGCTCGGCCTCCGGCTCGGCGGACGCGACGGACGCGAACAGCCGATCCCGCAGCACTCGGAACTGCAGGTCGTCGAACAGCGCGTGCACCTCGTCGCGATCCCACTGGGCGCGCTCGAGCTGCGCTACGTGCAGGTCCAGGTCGACGTCGCGCACCAGCTCGGTGAGCATGCGATTGCGCAAGACGTTGGCCAGGTTCTCGCGCAGCGCGTCCCCGGCCTTGCCCTTGACGGTGTCCACCCCCGCGACGAGCGCGTCCAGCGAGCCGTACTCCCGCACCCACTTCGCTGCCGTCTTCTCCCCGACGCCAGGGATGCCCGGCAGGTTGTCGCTGGGGTCACCGCGCAGGGCGGCGTAGTCCGGGTACTGCGCCGGGGAGAGGTTGTACTTCGTCTCCACCTCCTCCGGGGTGAACCGGGTGAGGTCGCTGACCCCGCGGCGCGGGTAGAGCACTGTGACATCGGAGTTCACCAACTGCAGCGCGTCGCGGTCGCCGGTGCAGATGAGCACCTTCATGCCGGCGGCGGTGGCCTCGGTGGTGAGCGTGGCGATCACGTCGTCGGCCTCGTAGTTCTCCACGGCCAGCGAGCGGATGCGCAGCGCGTCGAGGACCTCGCGGATCAGGGTGACCTGGCCGCGGAAGTCATCGGGGGTGTCCTGGCGGCCGGCCTTGTACTCGGCGTAGGTGTCGCTGCGAAACGTCTTGCGCGAGACGTCGAAGGCCACGCCGATGTGGGTGGGCTCCTCGTCGCGCAGCAGGTTGATGAGCATCGAGGTGAAGCCGAAGACGGCATTGGTGGGCTGCCCGGTTGTCGTGGACATGTCTACCTCGCGCAGGGCGTAGAACGCGCGATAGGCGATGGAGTGCCCGTCGATCAGCAGCAGCGTCGCCCCGGGGTTGGCCATGGGGCCGAGTTTAGGGGCAGGCGGTGACAGCGAGAATGCGCGGTGGCGCGGTTCAGGCGCCGCGGCGGACAGCGCGCGCGGCGAGGCCGCCGCGGCTGCTGCGCACGAGACGGGCGCGCCGCACGACGGCCATCCGCTCCGGCATGTCGGACATGCCCAGCGAGCGGCGCAGGACGCTCGTCGGTGCTACCCGGTTCACGACGAGCGGCGCGAAACCCAGCCGGGCGAGATAGCGGTTGCCCTCGCGCGAGCCGGACGCTGCCGTGGCCAGCACGTGCTCGATCCCCCACTCCTCGGCCACCTGGACGGCGGCGGCGAGGAGTGCGCGGCCGACGCCACGGCGCCGGAACCGCGGCGTCACGAGCAGGTGGCTGACGTGCAGCACAGGCTTGAGATCGATGGCACCGATCTCGTCGCGCCGCGCGACGAGCAGGCCGACCACACCGGCGTTGTCGTCCACGGCGACGAGCAACGTCCTGCTGCTCTCCGTGATGATCTCGCCGAAGCGGGCGGCCAGGTGCTCGGCACCTGAATCGACCAACGGGCGGCCACTGAACAGACCGGACGTCGGATCCACCGACTGGGTCAGCTCCACCAACCCCAGCACGTCACCAAGGTCGGCCGGGCGCACTCGGACAGATGCACGTGACACTGCGACTTGTCTCCCGGGCTAGGACTTGGGGTCTGCGGGAAATGGCTGCAGCCGCAACCATAGAGGCAGGTAACGGCCGGATACCGATCGGGTTGGCTCCATGGCAGCTACTTGTTGCAGACCTTTGCTGCTACTGACCCAACTGGCTAAGATGCCGCGATTTCCTCGCCGAGGTAGGCGGCCCGGATTCGGTCGTCGGCAAGGAGTTCGCGACCGGTGCCCTGCAGGACGATCTCTCCGGTCTCCAAGACGTATCCCCTGTCGGCCAGCGTGAGGGCCTGCGCGGCGTTCTGCTCCACGAGCAGCACGGTGACCCCACCGGCGTTGATCTCGCGGATGATGTCGAAGATCTGCGCGACGATCAGGGGCGCCAGCCCCATCGACGGCTCGTCGAGCAGTAGCAGCCGGGGCTTGCCCATCAGCGCCCGGCCGATCGCCAGCATCTGCTGCTCGCCTCCGGACAGCGTGCCGCCGACCTGCTTGTAGCGCTCCTTCAACCGCGGGAAGAGATCGAGCACGTGGTCGAGATCGGCCTCGTCGATCCGCTTGAAGCGGAAGGCACCCATCTCGAGGTTCTCGCGCACGGTCATGCGGGGAAAGACGTGGCGACCTTCCGGGACGTGGCAGATGCCCAGCCGGATCAGTTCATGGGCCGGGATGCCGTCGATGCGACGTCCGTCGTACGTGACCGCGCCCCGTGCCGGCCGCAACATGCCGGACACCGTCTTCTGCGTCGTCGTCTTGCCGGCCCCGTTCGCGCCGAGCAGGGCGACGACCTCCCCTTCGCGGACCGTGAACGAGACGCCCTTGAGCGCCCTGATGGCGCCGTAGCGCACCTCGATGTCCGATACCTGCAAGAGCTCGCGCGGCTCACTCATCTGCGGATCCCTCGGCGTCTCGGGTGATGTCGTAGCTGGGTGCGTCGGTGTCGATCAGGTGCACCTCGGGCTGCGCCTGTGCCTGTGCCTGCGCTTCGTCCGCGGACGTGCCGAGGTAGGCCGCGACCACCGTCGGATTGCGCTGGATCTCGTGCGGCGTTCCCTCGGCGATCTTCTCGCCGAAGTTCAACACGACGATGCGATCGGCGATCGACATCACCAGCTTCATGTCGTGTTCGATCAGTAGCACGCTGACGTTGCGCTCGCGGTTGATCCGGGCGATCAACTCAGCGAGATCGCGCTTCTCGGCAGGGTTGGTACCCGCGGCCGGCTCGTCGAGCAGCAGCACGCCCGGGTTCGTGCCCAGCGCTCGGGCGATCTCGAGCCGCCGCTGCTCGCCGTATGCGAGCGATCCCGCCAGGTCGTTCGCCTTGCCGTCCAGCCCGACGTCGCGCAGCAGTGCGAGCGCCTGAACCGTGCTTTCCTTCTCCTCCTGCCGCTGCCATGGCAGCCCGAGCATCGCCGAGACCGGGCCGGAGTGCTGTCGGGTCTCGATACCGACCTTGACGTTCTCGAGCGCCGTCAGTGCCGGGAACAATCGGATGTTCTGGAAGGTCCGGGCGACGCCGAGATGGCTGACGACGTGGGTCTTCTTGCCCAGGACGCTGGTCGGCCGGTCACCGGGCCTCCCGACCAACGTCACACTGCCTTCCTGCGGCGTGTAGACGCCGGTCAGCGAGTTGAACAGCGAGGTCTTCCCCGCGCCGTTGGGGCCGATGACCGCGAGGATCTCGCCGCGGTACATCCGCATCGTGACGTCGTTGAGGCTCACGACACCGCCGAAGCGCAGCGTCACGTGATCGATGTCGAATACGACATCACGGGTCTGCGTGCTCGTAGCCGCCATGTCAGCCGTCATGCCGACCGCACCGCACCAAGCACCTTGGCCCGCACGGGGGTGAGCAGCTTGCTTCCGGTTGTCATGGTCACAGACCTTCCGACGCAGGGACGGCGGACACCTCGGACGACAGGGTCGAATCGAGCCCTTCGAGCTCTGCCTTGCGTCTGCGCGCCGGGAGCAGCCCCGCCGGCCGGAAGATCATCATGGCCAGCACCGCGGCGCCGATCCACATCTGCCGGTCGTTCGCCGGCACCTGGTCCTTCAGGAATTGAGGCAGCCAGGTCAGCACCGCCGCACCCGCCATCGCACCCGCGAGTGACCCCATGCCGCCGAACACGACGTAGGCGACGATCAGGATCGAGGCCTGCAGCGTGAACAGGGTGGGGTCGAAGTATCCGACCTGGGTGGCGAAGAAGACGCCGGCAAAGCCGGACGTCGACGCGCCTATCGCGAACGCCAGCAGCTTGACCCGCGTGGTGTTCACGCCAGATGCCTGGGCGGCCACCTCGTCCTCGCGGATCGCGGCCCAGGCGCGCCCCAGCCGCGATCCCTCGAGCCGGTAGAACAGCACGACCACCACCACAAGCATGACGAGCAGCAGATACCAGTACGGCAGGTTGTCCTGCCCCCAGGTGATGTGCAAACCGCCGATCTTGAGCACCGGGTGCGGGACCGTCGGGCCTTGCGGGCCACCGGTGAAGCCTTGTGCGTTCGTGGCGATGACCGTGATGATCTCGCCGAAGCCGAGCGTCACGATCGCCAGGTAGTCACCGCGCAGCCGCAGGGTCGGCGCACCGAGTATGAAGCCGGCGATCAGGCACGCCCCGATGGCGAACGGGGTGGTCGCCAGTGGCGAGTGGAACCAGTGCAGCCAATGCGGCGGCTTCTTCGGCAGCGCGCCGACGAGATACGCCGTGGTGTACGACCCGATCGCGTAGAAGGCGATGTAGCCGAGGTCCAAAAGCCCCGCCCAGCCGACGACGACGTTCAGTCCGACCGCGAGCAACACGTACACGCCGATCTGCGTCACCAACGTGGTCTGCCAGGTGAGCGGGAGCATCGGCGGGTAGAAGATCGCGAGCGCCAGACCGACAGCGATGAACGTCTTCGTCCGCGACGAGGAGCGGATGCTGTCGATCATCGCGGTGGCCGACATGTTCTGCGCCCACGGCTTGCCCGCACCGGCCGGACGCCGTGACGCCAGAACCTGGATCGTCGAAGCGCCGAACAAGGCGAAGACGATGCAAGCCACGAAGCCGCCCACACCGAGGTTCTTCCAGGGCGCGCCGTCCGCGGGCACGGCTGCGGCCGCCACATTGGTCATAGTGCGCAATGTGAAGAACGTCAGCGCGATGCCTGCGACGCTGACGACTACGGTCACCCAGCCGAGGATCCGATTGCCCAGGTACGTGGTCAGCAGGGCCAGCACCGCACCTGCAGCGAACAGCGTCCAGCCGAGCCACGAAAGGTACTGCGAGCCGATCGAGGAGATTCCACTTCCGCTGAACAACGAGTGGGTCTTGCTGAAGTTCGTGTCCTCGTTCTCCGGGGCGAACCAGCAGTCGGAGATGAACGCGAACAGGCCAAGGATGACCCCGACGACCGCGATAGGCAGACCCGGGCGGTAATCCATCACGCGGAGCAGGAACGCGCGCGGGTCGGCGACGTCGGTATGCGAGTAGACCATCGTGATCCCTGCTCCGGCGAGCGTGAGGAAACCGATGATGTCGACGTACACGCCGAGCGAGTGGTCGTGTCCGAGACTCCTGCCGAGATCGACCACGTCGCTGTGCGCGGAATAGGCGAGCGCAGCTCCCGCCACACCAAGGGCGGCGGTCACGAATCCGAGCGCCTTGAGTTTCGTCGCCACGGCCGCGCCGAACGCGACGACCGCACCTATCGCGAGTGTCCACGCCAGCCACGAGAAGAAAGCAGATGTCGTCCACGACGCGGACGAACCGCCTACCGCCGACCGGACCGCGCTGAACTTGGCGCTGTTCTTCGTCGCGACGAGCGGGTCGAACCAGTTCATCACCGTCTGGGCGATGATGACGGTCACGAGTCCGGAGATGATCGCCACGACACCGGGGCGGTGCAGATAGGGCACCACGAGCGGCCGGAACGAGATCAGCAGGAAGAGGACGAATCCGATGCCGAGAAACACGAAGATGCGCGGCACGGACAGGGCGTGCCGGAATGCGACGCCGAAGTCGCCGCTGATCGTGCCTTCCTGCTTGCCCCACATCAGTGCGAGGACGACACCACCGAACAGGCACCAGAGCAGCCGGCGGGTCCAGGACGGAAGCGTGATGTTCATGCGGCACGCCCCAGTCGCTCGCCGAGGATGCCGGTCGGCCGGAACATGAGGACCAGGACGAGGACCACGAAGCTGACCACGTCGTTCCATTGCGCGCCGACGAAGCTGAGATTTGTGACGAGGACCTCGGCCTCGCCGAGGAGCAGACCGCCGATCATGGCGCCGCGGATGTTGCCGATGCCGCCGAGCACCGCGGCGGCGAATGCCTTGACTCCGGGCGTGAATCCCATCAGGTTGCCGACGCCGAATGCGGTGCCGAACATGAATCCGGCGGCACCGGCGAGCGCTCCGCCGATGACGAAGGTCCGCGAGATGGTCTTGTCGATGTCGATGCCCATCAGCGCAGCCGTGGGCGCGTCCTCAGCGACGGCGCGGATGCTGCGACCGAGCTTCGTCCGATTCACCAGCCGATCCAGGAAGATCATCATTGCGAATGCCGACACCACGATGATGACGACGATGAGGGAAACCTTCGCACTGCCGATCTTGAGCACCTGACGGTTGACGTTGAAGTACGTCGGGAAGGCGTTGTTCGGTAATCGATTGAACAACTTGCCGGCGAGATTGGAAAGGAAGAGTGACGCGCCGATGGCGCTGATCAGGAAGGCAAGCTTGGGCGCCCCCCTGCGACGCAGGGTCTTGTAGGCCACCTTCTCGAGCAGCCACGCAATGACCGCGCCGACGGCGGCGCCGCTGAGCAGCCCCGCCAGAACGGTGAACGGCACGAGCACGCCGGTGAGATGTCGGTCCTTGCCGATGATGCCGTTCACGACCAGATAACTGCCGAAGCCGCCCGCCATGAACACCTCGCTGTGCGCGAAGTTGATGAGCTGGAGCACGCCGTACACGAGCGTGTAGCCCAGCGCGACGAGCGAGTACATCGAGCCCTGTTCCAACCCGATGATGAGGTTCTGCGGGAGCTGCTGGAACCAGTTTTCCGATTGGCTCACGCCGTTACTCCTCCTGAAGACGGCTGGCCGGCGTCAGAGCGCCACGACCCCGGCCTGTCCGAACTAGGGGGGCGAACCGGATCACTCCGGCTCGCCCCCCAATTTCAATCCGTGCCAATGTCGACGCGCGTCAGCTGTTGATCTTGTTGATGTCGCCGAGACCGGCGATCGCGCCGTTCTTCTGCTGGAAGAGGTTCACGATCAGGTTCGTCGCCTCGACCTCACCGTTCGACTGGAACTTGATCCGTGTCGTGATGCCCTGGAAATCCTCGGCGTTGAGCGCGGTCATCAGTGACGCCTTGGTGACCGCCCCGCTCGCCGAAGCCTTCGAGAGGGCGTCGATGAACAGGTTCGCCGCGTCATAGGCCTCGGGCGAGTACGTCGACGGCGGCTGCTTGAACGCGGTCTGGTACGCGGTCGCGAAGGCCTTCGCCGTCGGGGCCGTGGTCGCGTCCTGACAACCGCAGGTGAAGTACCAGCCGTTGCCCGCGTCACCGGCACTCTTGGTGAACACGTCGGACTTGCCACCGTTACCTGTAACGGTGCGGCCGGTGAAGCCCGCGGCCTTCAGTGCCTTGGCGAGCAGCGCAGCCTGCGCGTCGTAGCCGCCGTAGAACACCGCGTCGACGCCGGACGCCTTGATCGTCTGAGCGATCGGGCCGTAGTTCTTCGTGGTCGTGCCGTCAAGACCCTGGGCCTGAACGCTGACACCCTTGACCTTGAGCTCGGCAGCCATCTTCTTGGCCACGCCCTGGCCGTACGTGCTCAGGTCGTTGAGCACGAAGACCTTCTTCGCGCCCGTGCGGGCGAGCCAGTCGGCACCCTGGGTGCCCTCGACGTCGTCGTTCGGGATGATCCGGTGCCAGCACTTGTACCCCTGGTCCTGCAGGGTCGCGTTGCTGGCCGACGCCGTGACGATCGGCAGGCCGGCCGCGCAGAAGTTCGGGTCGACCGCCTTGCTCTCTCCTGAGAACGCCGGGCCGATCACACCGATGACCGCGGGGTTCGAGATGAGCGCGGTCGCCGCGGACGGCGCCTTGGCCGGGTCACCCTCGCTGTCCTGCGGGTCGAGCACGACCTTGAACTTGTTCTTGCCGGATGAGTTCGCCTGGTCGACGGCGAGCTGCGCGCCCTGCTTCTCGTTGATGCCGAGCTGGGCGTTCGGGCCGGACAGCGCGCCGATGAAACCGATGGTGTACGTCTGGCTGGCGGTGTTGGCACTCGTGGTGCCGTTGCCCAGGCCGCCGCCGCCGCTCTTCTTGCTGCTGGAGCATGCGGACAGCGCCAGAGCACCTGCTGTAACGACCACGCCGATCGTGGTCAACGTACGATTTTGCACTGAAATAGCCTCCTATGAGGGCCTCGAGGGCGCAGTTCCGCCGCCCTGTGATCGGTGGCACGTTAGCTCACGCCTCGGCTTAATGGCAGCTATCGGGCCGATCCGAGACCTGTCGTGACCAAATCTCAACCGCCGGACCTGCCGACACGCCGTCTCTACTGGCCGGTAGCTGTGCATATCGATCACTACTCCCCCGCGGGCGAGTCGCCGCTGAGGACGAGCTCCGCGACGGCCCGCATCGAGGTGCGGTTGTCCATGGCCGCGCGCTGGATCCAGCGGAAGGCCTCCGGCTCGCTCATGCTGTGCGCCGACATCAGCGCGCCCTTGGCCCGCTCGATCAGCTTGCGGGCCTCGAGACGTTCACGCAGCCCGGTGACCTCGGCTTCGAGCGCCTTGATCTCGGCGAACCGTGACGTCGCCATCTCGATCGCCGGCAGCAGATCGCGCTTCTGGAACGGCTTGACGAGGTAGGCCATCGCGCCGGCGTCGCGCGCCCGCTCGATGAGGTCCCGCTGGCTGAACGCGGTCAGCATGACGACCGGCGCGACGCGGTTGCCGGCGATCTGCGCGGCCGCGGCGATGCCGTCCATCTTGGGCATCTTCACGTCGCAGATCACCAGGTCCGGGCTGAGCTGCCGAGCAAGCGCGACCGCCTGCTCACCGTCGGCTGCCTCACCGACGACCTGGAAGCCCTCTTCCTCGAGCATCTCGCGCAGGTCGAGGCGGATGAGGGCCTCGTCCTCGGCGATGAGCACCCGCCGCGATTCCGGCGTCGGCGGCGGACTTCCGAAGGCGGCAGCCACGGTGCGTCCCTCTCGAGTCGAAGCCAACGAAGTGCGCAGCGCGCGATTGCGACGAGCGCGCGGCGCGGAGCCAACAGCCTAGCTTGGCTAAGATGCTCGAAGCGTTACGCCCCTGTATCCCAACTGGCAGAGGAAGCGGATACAAAACCCGCCCAGTGTGGGTTCGAATCCCACCGGGGGCACCCATCGAGTGGCCGACGGTGTGCGGGATTCGTCCCCTCGGCTGCGACAACCGCACACCGTCGCGCCAGACGGACAGTGAAGACTGCACGGCGTGAGCGAGCACATGACGCCGGATGAGTTCCGGCAGTACGGGCGGCAGGTCGTGGACTGGATCGCCGACTATCACGAGCGGATCGAGACGTTCCCCGTGTTGTCTCAGGTCGCGCCGGGGGAGGTGCGTGCCGCGTTGCCGGCCGAGGCGCCCGAGCACGGCGAGCCGTTCGCGGACGTTCTGCGCGACCTCGACGAGGTGATCCTTCCCGGCATCACGCACTGGCAGCACCCGTCCTTCTTCGCGTACTTCCCGGCGAACGCCAGCGGCCCGGCGATCCTGGGTGACCTGCTGGCGAGCGGCCTGGGCGTACAGGGCATGCTCTGGGCCACCTCCCCCGCCGCGACTGAACTCGAGGCGCACGTGCTCGACTGGCTCGCCGCGCTGCTCGACCTGCCGGGGGGGTTCCGCTCCGACGCCGCCGGTGGCGGGGTGATCCAGCACAGCGCGTCGGACGCCGCGCTCGTGGCGCTGCTCGCGGGGCTGCACCGGGTCAGCGCGGGCCGCACCGAACGCTACGGCGTCGCGGCCGGACGGTTCACCGTCTACACGTCAGGTCAGACCCACTCGTCCGTCGAGAAGGCATGCCGCATCGCCGGCCTGGGTGCCGGCGCGCTGCGCAAGATCGACGTCGACCCCGCCACGCTGGCCGCCCGCCCCGAGCACCTGCGCAATCTCATCGATCAGGACCGGGCAGCGGGGATGACGCCCGCCCTGGTCGTGGCGTCCGTGGGTGCCACCGGCACCGGCGCCGTCGACGCGGTCGGGGCGCTCGCGGCGATCGCGCACGAGCACGGCGCCTGGCTGCACGTCGACGCGGCATGGGCGGGCGTGGCTGCCGTCGCACCCGAACTGCGTTGGCTCAACGACGGCCTTGAGAACGCGGACTCCTACTGCACCAACCCACACAAGTGGCTGCTCACGAACTTCGACTGCGACGCGCTCTGGGTCGCGGACCGCGCGGCCCTGATCGGCGCGCTGTCGATCCTGCCGGAGTATCTGCGCAACACGGCCACCGAATCGGGTGCGGTGATCGACTACCGCGACTGGCAGGTACCCCTCGGTCGACGGTTCCGGGCGCTGAAGCTGTGGGCTGTCATCCGCTGGTACGGCGCCGAGGGGCTGCGCGCACACATCCGCAAGCACGTCCAGCTCGCCCAGGAGTTCGCGTCCTGGGTGCAGGCCGACGACCGCTTCGAGCTGGTCGCCCCGCATCCGCTGTCATTAGTCACATTCCGACTTCGCGCCGGAGACGAGGCGACCCGTGGCGTGATGGAGCGCGCCAACGCCTCGGGCAAGCTGTACCTGACGCACACGACCGTGGGCGGCCGGCTCGCACTCCGGCTGGCGATCGGCTCACCGCTCACCGAGCGGCACCACGTCGAGGCGGCCTGGCGCGCCCTGTCCGCCTGATCGGGAGCCGCAGCGGCGCTCGCGCCCGCTAGGCCGAGCTCGACGGTGCGTCGCTGCCGTTTCCGGCCGCTCCCTGCCCCCGGCGGCGACGGTAGGCGTCGCGACTGCCACTCACGTGGCCGACACCGCTGCCAAATGCGACGGACACTCGTCGAGCCCGAACCCTCGATACCCCCAATACGAGAAAACTCGTGGGGGCAGTCCAACCCATCAACGACGCCCACGTCAAGGCGCGTCAGTCGAGCTGCCCGACGCGGATCATCCCCTCCTGCACGACGCTGACGAGGTGCCGCCCGTTGCGGTCGAAGAATCTGCCCGTGGCGAGGCCGCGACTGCCGGACGCGGTCGGCGACTTGGACACGTAGAGCATCCACTCGTCAGCCCGGAAGGGGCGCTGGAACCACATCGCGTGATCCAGCGATGCCATCGAGATCGGGTCGATTCCCGGAGCGAGCCCGTGGCGCACGAGCACCGAGTCCAGCAGCGTCATGTCGGACGCGAAAGTCACCGCGCAGACATGCAGCAGCGGGTCGTCGGGGAGCTTGCCGTCGGCGCGCATCCAGACCCGGTTGACGCCGAGCCGTGGACCCCGAGCGTGCTGCTGCCACGGCGGGTCATCGACGTAGCGCAGGTCGATCGGGCGGGGCAGCATCCGGTAGAACGCTGCGGCTTCCGGCGAGTCCGCGTAGCGCTCCTCGAGGGTGGGCAGCGTCTCCGGCGCCGGCGCGTCGGGCATCTCTGACTGATGGTCGATGCCGGCCTGCTCGAGCTGGAAGGACGCCGACAGAGAGAAGATCGGCTTGCCGTGCTGGATGGCAACCACGCGCCGTGTCGAGAACGAGCGGCCGTCGCGCGTGCGGTCCACCTCGTACACGATGGGTACGGCCGGGTCCCCGGGGCGGATGAAGTACGAGTGCAGCGAGTGCACGTGCCGCTCCGGCGTTACGGTTCGCCCCGCCGCAACCAGCGCCTGTCCGGCGACCTGGCCACCGAAGACGCGTTGCCACGTCGACTTCGGGCTCACGCCACGGAAGATGTTCTCCTCGATCCTCTCCAGATCGAGCAGCCGCACGAGCCCGTCGACGACGATCTGCCCCAGATCGCCGTCATGCGCCGCGTCGCCCGGGTAGTCGGTGCCGAGATCCTCGACCTCGTTCCCGCTGTGCCGCGAGGTGCGCGCCCGGTGCGCAGCAGTCGGCTCGGACGTAGCGGGCTCGGACGTAGCGGGCTCGGACGTCGTCCGCTCAGATGTCGTTCGCTCAGATGTCATGGCGCAGGACGTCGCCGATGCGGTGGACCCGGATCGTGTTCGTGGCGCCCGGCGTCGCCGGCGGCGTCCCCGCAACGACGATGACGAGGTCGTGCGGATGGCACACGCCTCGGTTCAGCAGGGCCGAATCCACCTGGCGCACCATCTCGTCAGTGGTCTTGACGGTCCATACGAGGTGCGCCTCGGCGCCCCACAGCAAGGCCATCTGCCGCTGCACCTGCTCGACCGGCGTGAACACGAGGATGCGCTGGGTCGGCTGCAGCCGGGACAGCCGCCGAGCCGTGTCGCCGGTCTGCGTGAACGCCACCAGTGCCACGGCGCCCAGCGCGTCACCGATGTCCTTGGCGGCCTTGACGATCGCCCCGCCCGGCGTGCGCGGAACGTGCCGCAGTTCGGTCACCTGCGTGCCGGACGCCTCCACGGTCGTGATGATCCGGCTCATCGTGGCCACGGCCTGCACGGGGTACTTGCCGACGCTCGTCTCGCCGGAGAGCATCACGGCGTCGGCGCCGTCGATCACCGCGTTGGCGACATCGGAGGCCTCTGCGCGGGTAGGGCGCGAGTGCGTGATCATCGACTCGAGCATCTGCGTCGCGACGATCACCGGCTTGGCGTTGTCGCGGCAGATCTGGATCGCCCGCTTCTGCACCACCGGCACCATCTCCAGCGGCATCTCCACGCCCAGGTCGCCGCGGGCCACCATGATCCCGTCGAAGGCGAGGACGATGTCGTTGAGCCGCTCGACCGCCTCCGGCTTCTCGATCTTCGCGATGACGGGGCGCCGGACGCCGACCTCGTCCATGATCCGGTGCACGAGCTTGACGTCCTCGGGGTTGCGGACGAAGGACAGCGCGACGAAGTCGACCCCCAGCCGCAGCGCGAACTCGAGGTCCTCCGCGTCCTTCTCCGACATGGCCGGCACGCTCACCGCGACACCGGGCAGCGACAAACCCTTGTTGTTGCTGACGACGCCACCCTCGGTGACGTCGCAGACGACATCCGTTCCGTTCTCGACCTCGACGGCGATGAGCGCCACGTTGCCGTCGTCGACGAGCAGCTTGTCGCCGGGCCGCACGTCCACTGCCAGCTGCTTGTACGTCGTGGACACCCGGTCGTGGGTGCCCTCGCAGTCCTCGACGGTGATGCGGATCCGCTCGCCGGTCGCCCACTCCACCGGCCCCTCGGCGAACCGCCCGAGGCGGATCTTCGGCCCCTGCAGGTCGGCCAGGACGGCGACGTTGCGTCCGGCGGCAGCGGCGGCCTGGCGAACCTCGTGGAATCGGCGGCCGTGCTCGCTGTGTGCGCCGTGGCTGAAGTTCAACCGGGCAACGTCCATGCCCGCTTCGACGAGTGCTCTACAGCGCTCCAGGCTGTCCGTAGCGGGCCCCAGAGTGCAGACGATCTTCGCGCGGCGTGTCACCGCTCCAGCCTAGGGGTTACTCGCGAGTCGTGACGGCGCGCGCCGCCGACCCTACCGCCGGCGCCGCCCGCTGTAGGGTCCCACAAGCTCGAGCCGGTGCCGGGGGGCGCCACTGCGCGTCCCGGAGGCGGGGCCGCCAGTGCGCATCCCGGAGGCCGGGCCGCCAGTGCGCTCGGCCGAAGGGGGTCGTCGTGACATCGGACGTGGTGGGGCTGGACGTCCTGCGCGCGAAGTCGTCCGCCGTCGACGCGGGGGGCCGGCTCTCGCTGGAGCCGATCGACGGCCTGCAATTCCGCGCGGTGCGCCCGGTTCCCCACGAGGACGGCACGCTCGCGGAGATAGTGCGCACCGACTGGCCGGAGGTCGACGACCCGGTCCTGCAGGTACACCTCACCACGACCTATCCCGGCCGCACCCGCGCCTGGGGGCTGCACCAGCGCTCCACGGACCGGCTGTTCGTCGTCAAGGGGCTGGTGTCGATCGTGGTGTTCGACGGGCGCCGGGAATCGCCCACCTTCGGCGCGCTGAACGAGTTCAAGGTCAGCGAACGCAACCCTGCGCTGCTGGTCATCCCGCCGAACCTGTATCACGGCTGGATGAACATCGGGGTCGACGAGGCGTTCATCCTCAACATGCCGACCAGCCTTTACGAGTACGACGAGCCGGATGCGCTCGACCTGCCGTACGACTGCGCCGAGGCGCCGGAAATCGTTCCGTTCCGCTGGTGAGCACGGTGCCCCCGAGCGCACGCGATCCGCTCGTCACCGTGATCGTCCCGACGCACGACCACGCCGGCACGATCGACCTGGCACTCGACAGCGTGCTGGCACAGACGGTCACCGACATCGAGGTCGTCGTCATCGGCGACGGCGCGACGGACGAGGTGCGCGACGCGCTCGATCGCTACCCGGCCGACCCGCGGCTGCGGACCGTGCTGCGACCGAAGTCGGCCAGCCGGGCAGAGGGGGTCCGGCACGAGGTGCTCACCTCAGCGCGGTCGACGTTCGTGGGTTATCACGGCGACGACGACCTGATGCTCCCGGACCATCTGGAATACCTTCTGGAGCTGCTCGAGGATGCCGACTTCGCCAACCCGTTCCCGATGGCGATCGCCCCGGACGGCAGCGCCTTCTGGCACGGCACCGATCTGGCGCTGCCGGAGTGCCGCGACTGGCACCAGCATCCGCAGCGCAACAGCGTGTCGCTCACCGGCGTCGTGCACCGGCTCTCGGCCTACCGACGACTGCCGCTGGGCTGGCAACCGGCACCGCCCGGACGGTGGTCGGACCACGTGATGTGGCAGCAGTGGTTCGCCACGCCGGGGCTCACGTACCGCACCGGGGCACGGCCGACGACGCTGAAACTCGACACCAGCTACCGGCGGGGCATGACACCGGAGGAGCGCCGCACGGAGCTGCTGTCGTGGCGCGATCGCGCGGCGCAGCCCGGCTTCGGCTCGGAGCTGGCGTCGCTGGCGGCCGACGCGGTGCGCCGCTTCGGCACCAGGAACCTTATGGAGTCGGCGCGGTTCGCGGACGAGGCGGCGCGGCTCGCCGAGGTTGCGGAGGCCATTCCCGCACTGCAGGCCGACATCGCGCAGCTGCGCGGCGAGCTCTCCGCGCTGGCGGGCGAGCGCGACACGTTGCGCGTGGAGCGAGACGTGTTGCGCGGCGAGCTCTCCGCGCTGGCTGGCGAGCGCGACACGTTGCGCGTCGAACGCGACGCCATGGCGGCCACGAAGACCTGGCGCCTGCACGACCGGGTAACCAGGTCGGCGCCGGCCCGCGCGCTGCTGCGAAGCGCACGGCGCAGCTGAGCGCACGGACTCCGCGGGGTACCTGCCTCAGCCGCGCGCGGCCGCCATCACCGCCGCGTCGACGTCCTCGCCCGCCTCGGTGGCCCGCCGGGTGGCCTCGAGTACGCGGCGGTAGTCGCGGGGCACCACCGCGCTGAAGCGGTGCACCGCCGCGGGCCAGTCAGCCAGCAGCGCGCCCGCCACCGCGGAGGCGGTGTGCGCCGAGTGCTGCTGGACCACACCGCGCAGCGTGAGCGCCGACTCGGCGTCGACCGGCTCCACGTCCACGAGCTCACCGTTGACCAGGCCGGGGTCCAGGTCCAGCACGAACGCCCGGCCGCCGGACATGCCCGCGCCGACGTTGCGCCCCGTCGGCCCCAGGATCACCGCGATGCCGCCGGTCATGTACTCCAGCGCGTGGTCGCCCACGGCCTCGGCCACGACAGTCGCGCCTGAGTTGCGTACGCAGAAGCGCTCCCCCACCACGCCGCGGAGGTAGATCTCGCCGTCGGTGGCGCCGTAGCCGATGACGTTGCCGCCGATGACGTTCTGCTCGGCAGCGAAGCAGGCGGTCTCGTCCGGGCGCACCGCGATCACCCCGCCGGACAGCCCCTTGCCGACGTAGTCGTTGGCGTCGCCGAACAGCCGCAGCGCGATGCCCCGCGGCAGGAAAGCGCCGAAGGACTGCCCGGCCGAACCACGGAACGTGATGTCGATCGTCCCCCGGGGCAGCCCCTCGGCACCGTAGCGGCGCGTGACGAAGGAGCCCAGCATCGTGCCGACCGTGCGGTTCACGTTGCGCACCGGCAGCTCGAGCTTGACGGGCGCGGCATCGAGCAGGGCGCCCTCGCACAGCTGTATCAGGGTGTTGTCCAGGGCGGCGTCGAGCCCGTGGTCCTGGTCGCGGGTCTTCTTCAGATCCGGCGCGTACGGCGTCTCGGGCACCGACAGGATCGGGGTGAGGTCGAGACCGTCGGCCTTCCAGTGCTCGATCGCTTTGCTGGTGTCGAGCACCTCGACGTGCCCGATCGCCTCGTCCAACGAGCGGAAACCAAGCGACGCGAGCAGCTCGCGCACCTGCTCGGCGATGTACTCGAAGAACGTGACGACGAACTCCGGCTTGCCGGAGAAGCGCTCGCGCAGCACTGGGTTCTGGGTGGCCACGCCGACCGGGCAGGTGTCCAGATGGCAGACGCGCATCATCACGCACCCGGACACGATCAGCGGTGCCGTGGCGAAGCCGAACTCCTCGGCGCCGAGCAGGGCGGCGACGACGACGTCGCGGCCGGTCTTCATGGCGCCGTCCACCTGCACGGTGATCCGGTCGCGGAGGCCGTTGAGCAGCAGCGTCTGCTGGGTCTCGGCGAGCCCGAGTTCCCAGGGCAGGCCGGCGTGCTTCAGCGACGTCAGCGGTGCCGCGCCGGTTCCGCCGTCGTGCCCGGAGATCAGCACGACGTCCGCGTGCGCCTTGGACACGCCGGCGGCCACCGTGCCGACGCCGGCCTCCGCCACGAGCTTCACGTGTACCCGCGCCTGCGAGTTCGCGTTCTTCAGGTCGTGGATCAGCTGGGCGAGATCCTCGATCGAGTAGATGTCGTGGTGCGGCGGCGGGGAGATCAGCCCGACCCCGGGGGTGGAGTGCCGGGTGCGCGCGATCCACGGGTAGACCTTGAAGCCGGGCAGCTGACCACCCTCGCCGGGCTTCGCGCCCTGAGCCACCTTGATCTGGATGTCGTCGGCGTTGACGAGGTAGTGGCTGGTCACGCCGAAGCGGCCGGAAGCCACCTGCTTCACCGCGCTGCGCCGCAGGTCACCGTTCTCGTCCGGCGTGAAGCGCCGAGCGTCCTCGCCACCCTCTCCGCAGTTGGACTTGCCACCGATGCGGTTCATGGCGATGGCCAGCGTCTCGTGCGCCTCCGCCGAGATGGAGCCGTAGGACATGGCGCCGGTAGCGAAGCGCGTGACGATCGAGGACACCGGCTCGACCTCCTCGATCGGGACGGGCGCGCGGTCGGAGCGGAAGTCGAACAGGCCGCGCAGCGTGCCGCCCGCACGGTTGAGCGCCTCGATCTTCTCGGTGTACTCGCGGAACAGCTCGTAGCGGCGCTGCCGCGTGGCGTGCTGCAGCAGGAACACCGTCTCCGGGTTGAACAGGTGCAGCTCCCCCTCGCGACGCCACTGGTACTCGCCGCCGACGTCGAGGCGGCGGTGGGCGCGCGCGGTGGGCATCAGCGGGTAGGCCGAGGCGTGCCGGGCCGCGGACTCGGCGGCGATCGCGGCGAGCTGCACACCACCCAGCCGCGACGGTGAGCCGCCGAAGTACTCGTCCACCAGCGACTGGTCCAAGCCGAAGGCCTCGAACACCTGCGCGCCGGTGTAGGACGCGATCGTCGAGATGCCCATCTTGGACATCACCTTCAGCACGCCCTTGCTCAGCGCCTTGACGTAGTTCTCGATCGCCTGCTCGGCGGTCAGCCCGGAGATCGCACCGGCGCGAACCAGGTCGTCGATGGTCTCGAACGCGAGGTAGGGGTTGACCGCCGCGGCGCCGTAGCCGATCAGCAGCGCGACGTGGTGCACCTCGCGCGCCTCACCCGTCTCCACGACGAGCCCGACCTGGGTGCGCTGCCCGGTGCGGACGAGGTGCTGGTGCACGGCCGACGTGAGCAGCAGCGACGGGATGGGCGCGTGGTCGGCGTCGCAGTCGCGGTCGGAGAGGATGAGGATCCGTGCCCCGGCCTCGACCGCCTCCGAGCACTCGCGCCGCACCCGCTCGATCGCGCCGGCCAGCGCCTCGCCCCCGCCGTGCACGCGGTAGCGGCCGTCGATCAGCTGGCAGTCGAACCCGGGCATGTCACCGTCGGCGTTCACGTGCCAGATCTTGGCCAGCTCGTCATTGTCGATCACCGGACGCGGGATGACGATCTGCCGGCAGGACGCGGGGCCCGGCGTCAGCAGGTTCTGCTCCGGCCCGATGGCGCCTGCGAGGGAGGTCACCATCTCCTCGCGGATGGCGTCCAGCGGCGGGTTGGTGACCTGCGCGAACAGCTCGGTGAAGTAGTCGAACAGCAGTCGCGGGCGCTGCGACAGCGCGGCGAGCGGAGTGTCCGTCCCCATCGAGCCGATCGGCTCGGTGCCGGCCGTCGCCATCGGGGTGATGAGGACGCGCAGCTCCTCCTCGGTGTAGCCGAAGATCTGCTGGCGGCGGGTGACCGAGGCGTGGGTGTGCACGATGTGCTCGCGCTCGGGGATGTCGTCGAGGTGCACCAGCCCGGCGTGCAGCCACTCCTGGTAGGGGTGCTCCGCGGCCAGCGTGGACTTGAGCTCGTCGTCCTCGATGATCCGGTGCTCCTCGGTGTCGACGAGGAACATCCGGCCCGGCTGCAGCCGGCCCTTGCGGACGATCCGATCCGGGGCGATGTCGAGCACACCGGCTTCCGACGCGAGAATGACCCGCCCGTCGACGGTCACCCAGAAGCGCGACGGACGA
>JAVHVL010000481.1:0-9901 GCA_032160565.1 Pseudonocardiales bacterium
ATGCTCGTCTTCGAGAAGAGCCCCTGGCCGACGCTCACGCTGATCGTCTCTCTGGAAGCCATCTTCCTGTCGACGTTCGTGATGATCGGGCAGAACCGGCAGGCGGCGTTCCAGCAGGTCAAGGCCGACCACGACTTCGTCGTGAACGAGCAGGAGCTGCACGTCAACACGGATCTGACCAGGGTGATCCACCAGCTGACGACTGACATCCACGCCCGGCTGGTCGCCGCGCCGGGTGACGTGGCAACGGCCACTGCCGCGAACGACACGCCCGCCGGCTGACCCGCCCGCTACGGGGTGCGAGGCCCCGGGTCGGACGGCTTTCCCGGGGGCGAGCTCGGCTTGCCGTGGTGCGTGGTCGGCGTGGAGACCGGCGCGGTCGTCGGCGCGGTCGAGGGTTGGTCGCTGGACGTCGATGTCACGGGCGGTGCGAGCTGCACGTCCGTCGAACCGGGGGTACTCGGCGTCGGGCTCGGTGTCGGCGTCGGGGTGGGCGTCGGGGTCGGCGTCGGGCTCGGGCTCGTGTGGGGGGTGCCCGACCGGGTCAGCCCCGGCGCGGACGTGGTGACGCCACCCTGCGTGCCGGGCAGCTGGCTTCCCGGGGTCGTCACCACGGAGCCCGGCGGTGTGCTGTGGTGACCACCGGGGTTGGTGTACGGGGCATTGATCAGGTCGTGGGCCACCCGCTGCATCGGCTGAGGCAGCACGCCGGCGTAGGCACCGACGGTCACGGCACACGCACCGGCCGCGGCGACCGCCGCCGCGGCGGTTGCCTTGCCCACCCGGACGCCGATCGAGCCACCCGCCCGGTGGATGCCGCGCAGGCGGGCCGGGCGCCGGCCCAGGGCGTCGTCGATCAACTGGGAGTCCACGGGCGCGTCCGGTGCGATGAGGTGCGCGGACAACAGCGCGCCGAGGGTGACCTCGTGCTTGTCCCGCTCGTCCTGCCGTTGCAAGGACTGCTCTTCGCGCGCGCGCACGATCTACTCCCCGTAGCTGGTCATTGGCCTGTCGCGACCGGGACGTCGTCGGTCCGGCGCCAACACGCCCCAAGTATGCGTCCACAGCGGGTGAGGGGCACGGTCAACACGAAAGACCGCGGTGCAAAACATAACGAATCGGGGCATCCTGGCCGCCCCATGCGGAACGCGGTCGCCCGACGCGTCGCAGAGCGGCGCGTCACATCTGCGCGGGTAGCGACCCGGCCGCGCATACGGTGCAGGGATGGATCGACACGCGTGGGAGCAGCCAGGGGCGCACGAGGAGGCGCCCGGCATCTACCGGATCGCGCTGCCACTTCCGGGCGACCACCTCAAGGCGGTGAACGTCTACGCCATCGCAGACGGCGAGCAGGTCGTCATGATCGACGGTGGCTGGGCGCTGGCCGATGCCGAGGAGCTGCTCACCGTGTCACTGGCACAGATCGGCTACGGCCTCAGCGACGTACGCGAGTTTCTCGTGACGCACGTGCATCGCGACCACTACACGCAGGCGATCGCCGTCCGGCGCGCCGTGGGTTCGCGGGTATCCCTCGGCGAGGGCGAGCAGATCACCCTCGACGCCATTCGCAGCGTCAACGCGCATCCAGATGTGGTGTCGCTCTACGGCGCCGGCGCCCTCGAGCTGTCGCGGCAGCTCGAGAGCTGGACGGACAGCCAGAGCGAAGCCCCCGACCTGATGAACTGGGAGGATCCCGATCGCTGGCTGCCGGACGGCTTGGACATCCCGCTCAGCACGCGCACCCTGCGGGTGATCGCTACGCCGGGGCACACGCGCGGTCACGTCGTCTTCCACGACCCAGCCGCCAAGGTGCTCTTCGGCGGCGACCACGTGCTGCCGCACATCACGCCGTCGATCGGCATCGAGATGGTGCGCCCGCCATCGCCGCTGCGCGACTACATGGGGTCACTGCTCCTGACGAAGACGCTGCCCGATGCCCGCCTGCTGCCCGCCCACGGCCCGGTGACGGCCTCGGTGCACCAGCGCGTGGACGAGCTGCTCGCCCACCACGAGCAGCGGCTGATCGACACCGCTGAGGCGATCGACAAGGGGGCCGGCACCGGCTTCGAGGCGGCGAACATCCTCACCTGGACCCGCCGGCAGCGGCACTTCGACGAGCTGGACCTGTTCAACCAGGTGATGGCGGTCAACGAGACGATGGCCCACCTCGAGGTGCTCGTCGAGCGGGGCTGGTTGCGCCGGGAGACCCTCGACGGTGTGGAGTTCTTCAGCCGAGCGTAGCGAGACCGGCAGAGCAGCAGAGCAGCACAGCAGGCAGAGCAGCAGAAGCAGGCAGAGCGTGTGCGTCAGACAGCGGCGACCGCGGCGGCGACGCGGTGCGCGATCGCGTCCGCCTGCTGCTGCGTCGGCGCCTCGACCATCACCCGGACCAGCTCCTCGGTGCCCGACGGGCGCAGCAGGATCCGGCCGTTGTCGCCGAGTACGGCCTCCGCGGCGGCCACGGCGGCGAGGACGTCAGCCGATGCGGCGACGGCGGACTTGTCAGCAACCTCGACGTTCACGAGCACCTGCGGAAGCCGGTGCACCGCCGAAGCGAGGTCGGCCAGCGAATGCCGGGTGGAGACCATCCGCGCCATCACATGCAGCGCGGTGAGCAGCCCGTCGCCGGTGGTGGCGGCATCGGTGAACACGACGTGGCCACTCTGCTCACCGCCGAGGCTGAGACCCTTGGCGCGCAGCGCCTCCAGGACGTAGCGGTCGCCGACGGCGGTGGTGATCACCTCGATGTCGGCGTCGCGCATGGCGTGGTGGAAGCCGAGGTTGCTCATCACGGTGGCCACGACGGTGTCCGCACGCAGCTGACCGGCCGCCCGCAGCGACAGCGCGCACATCGCGAGGATCTGGTCGCCGTCGACGACCTCTCCCGCGGCATCGACGGCCAGGCAGCGATCGGCGTCGCCGTCGTGCGCGATGCCCAGGTGCGCGCTGTTCTCGCGCACCGCGGCGCGCAGGTTGTCCAGGTGCGTGGAGCCCACGCCTTCGTTGATGTTGAGGCCGTCGGGGTTCGCAGCGATCGCCGTCACCCGGGCACCCGCGCGGCGGTAGAGCTCCGGGGCGACGGAGAACGCGGCTCCGTTGGCGCAGTCGACGACGACGTGCAGCCCGTCGAGGCGGGTCGGCACGGCGGCGAGCAGGTGGCCGAGGTAGCGCTCAGCGGCGTCGTCCGCGGCACGCACCCGGCCGACTGCCGCACCGATCGGGCGGGTGTCGGGCTCGGACGCCGCGGCCGCCTCGATCTCGTCCTCGATCTCGTCCGGCAGCTTGTTCCCGCCACGGGCGAAGAGCTTGATGCCGTTGTCGGGCATCGGGTTGTGCGACGCCGAGAGCACGACGCCGAGGTCGGCGCCGTACGCCGCGGTGAGATAGGCGATCGCCGGGGTGGGCAGCACGCCGACCCGCAGCACGTCCGCCCCGGCGGAGGCCAGTCCGGCGACGACAGCGGCTTCGAGCATCTCCCCGCTGGCCCGCGGATCGCGCCCCACCACCGCGACGGGGCGATGGGACGCGTCGTGCGCAACGAGCACCCGGGCCGCGGCGCCGGCCACCGCCAGCGCCAGCTCGGGTGTCAGGTCGGCATTCGCCAGACCGCGAACCCCGTCGGTGCCGAACAGCCCCAAAGGACTTAGCGCTTCGAGTACTGAGGAGCCTTACGGGCCTTCTTCAGGCCGTACTTCTTGCGCTCCTTGACCCGCGGATCCCGGGTGAGGAAGCCGGCCTTCTTCAGCGCCGGCCGGTCGTCGGGCACCAGGCCGATGAGCGCGCGGGAGATCGCCAGGCGCAGCGCGCCGGCCTGGCCGGTGATGCCGCCGCCGACGAGGGTGGCGATGACGTCGAACTGGCCGTCCTTCTCCAGCGTCACGAACGGCTCGCGGATGAGCTGCTGGTGGACCTTGTTCGGGAAGTAGTTCTCGAGGGTGCGCCCGTTGAGCTTGAACTCGCCGGTGCCGGGCACGAGGCGGACGCGGACGACGGCCTCCTTGCGACGGCCGACGATCGGGGCGTTGGGGGAAGTCGTCACTGGGCAACCTGCTTGATCTCGAAAGGCTGGGGCTTCTGCGCGGCGTGCGGGTGCTCCGGGCCGGCATAGACCTTGAGCTTCTTCAGCTGGGCACGGCCCAGGGTGGTCTTCGGCAGCATGCCGCGCACCGCGAGCTCGACGACCCGCTCGGGCTTGGTGTCGAGCAGCTCGCCGACGGTGCGCTTGGACAGGCCACCCGGGTAGCCGGAGTGGCGGTAGCGGAACTCGTCGCGCTTGGCGCCGGACACCGCGACCTTCGCGGCGTTGACGATGATCACGAAGTCACCGACGTCGACGTGGAGGGCGAACTGCGGCTTGTGCTTGCCGCGCAGCAGCTTGGCTGCTTGGCTGGCGAGCCGACCGAGGACGACGTCGTTGGCATCGATGACGTGCCAGGTGCGCTCGATCTCGCCGGGCTTCGGGGTGTAGGTGCCCACTCTTCAACTCTCTCGGTCTTCACGCCGCCACCCAGCTGGGCGATCGCGGCGCCCCCGCGGTCACTGCGGCACGATCGCCGGCGTCGGACCCCGAGGCATGGCCTGCGCGCACGGGGATTCCCGTGCACCAACGCGCCACCTTACCGGGGCGCACGAGGTCCCTCCAAATCCCTTGGCGGCCGAAGCCGGGATCCCGCATCACATCCGCGCTTTACTCGTTGGATCGGTAGAAGCGGAATCCACCGCCGGGACGGAGTACCCGCTCGATGAGTCAGGACCACGCCGCGGCTGGGGATGATCAGCCCGCCGGCAGGGCGGCCGCCGGTGGCAATGCGAGCTGGATGCCCTTCCTCTGCGTCCTCGCCGCCATCGCCACCCTCGCGGCGTCCGGCATCACCTGGGTGATCTCGCCGAACTGGGGGCAGCACGCCATCACCGCGCCGGCGCGCAACGTCGGCGACGTCCCCACCAAGCAGGGCGCGCTGGCCGCCGCGTTCGTCTCCCCGAACATGATCGAGATCCCGAAGCTCGACGCGCGGGCGCCGATCGTGGACGTGTACACGCTGCCCGGCGGGGAGCTGGACGTGCCGAAGGACCCGACGGTGGTCGGCTGGTGGGCGCCGGGGGCAAAGCCGGGCGCGAAGACCGGGACCGCGATCCTGGCCGGGCACATCAACTACAACGGCGTCGAGGGCTCCCTCGCGAAGATCGGCACCCTCAACCCCGGAGACGTCGTGTACATCGACGGCGTCCACAACCGCAAGAAGACCCGGCTGAAGTTCAAGATCACCGGCGTGCGCACGTACGACAAGAAGGCGTTGCCGTACAAGGAGATCTTCGACCAGAAGAGTGTCGGCCGGCTGGCGATCGTCACCTGCGGCGGAGCGTTCGACGCGCAGACCGGCAACTATCTGGAGAACATCGTCGCGTTCGCCGTCCCCGCCTGACGATCACGCCCGGCGCTCAGCCCTGACGATCAGCGCGGGCGCACCACGCGGGTCTCGTCGAACACCGGCTCCCCCGACTCGTACACGACCCCGTCGGCGCCGAAGACGAGGAACCGGTCGAACGACCGCGCGAACCAGCGGTCGTGGGTGACGGCCAGGACGGTGCCGTCGTAGGACTCCAGCGCCTCCTCCAGCGCCTCGGCGCTGAGCACGTCGAGGTTGTCCGTCGGCTCGTCCAGGAGCAGCAGGGTGGCGCCCGACAGCTCGAGCAGCAGGATCTGGAAGCGGGCCTGCTGCCCGCCGGACAGCGAGCCGAACGTCTGATCGCCCTGCTGGTTCAGCCCGTAGCGGCGCAGCGCCCCCATCGCGCGACCACGATCCAGCCCGGAGCGCCCCTCGTCGCCCGCCCACAGCAGGTCGACGAGCGCACGCCCCCGCCACTCCGGATGGGTGTGCGTCTGCGCGAAGTGCCCGGGGACCACGCGCGCGCCGAGCCGCCAGCCGCCGGAGTGCGCGACCGCCGTACCGCCCAGCAGCCGCAGGAAGTGGGATTTCCCCGCTCCGTTGGCGCCGAGCACGGCCACCCGCTCGCCGTAATAGATCTCGGTGTCGAACGGCTGCATCAGCCCGGACAGCTCCAGCCGCTCGCAGATCACGGCTCGGACCCCAGTGCGGCCGCCGCGCAGCCGCATCGTTACGCGCTGATCCTCAGGCTTGTCCGGCGGCGGACCCTCGGCCTCGAAACGCTCCAGGCGCCGGGCCATCACCCGGTACTTCTGCGCCATGACCTCGCTGACCTTGGCCTGCTGCTGCAGGGTGCGCACGAGCTCCTTGAGGCGCGCGTGCTCCTCCTCCCAGCGGCGCCGCAGCTCGGCCATCCGCTCGTGCTTGTGCGCCCGCGCCTCGTGATACGAGGCGAAGCCGCCGCCGTGCACCCATGCCGTGCCGCCCTCCACCGTCACGATCCGGTCGGCGACGTTGGCGAGCAGCTCGCGGTCGTGGCTGACGAACAGCACCGTCTTCGGCGTCTCGCGCAGCCGCTCCTCCAGCCAGCGCTTGCCCGGGACGTCGAGATAGTTGTCCGGCTCGTCCAGCAGCAGCACCTCGTCGGTGCCGCGCAGCAGCAGCTCCAGCGCGAGGCGCTTCTGCTCGCCGCCGGACAGCGTCGTCAGCTCCCGGTACTTGCATTCGTCGAACGGCAGGCCGAGCGCCGCGACGGTGACCGTGTCCCACAGCACTTCGACGTCGTAGCCGCCGGCGTCGCCCCAGTGCGTGAGCGCGTGGGCGTAGTCGAGCTGCGCCCGCTCGTCATCGCGCTCCATCAGGACCAGCTCGGCGGCTTCCAGGCCGTCCCAGGCAGCCTTCACCGGCGCTGGCGCCAGCTGCACCAGGAACTCCTGCACGGTCGTGGCATCACGCACCGAGCCGATGAACTGGCGCATCACGCCGAGACCGCCGCCGCGGGCGACCGTGCCGCGCTGCGGTGTGAGGTCGCCCGCGATGAGGCGCAGCAGGGTCGTCTTGCCGGCACCGTTCGCACCGACCAGGGCGGCCTTGGCTCCTTCGCCGACTCGGAACGCGACATCGGCCACCAGCACCCTGCCGTCCGGCAGTGCGTGGCTGATACCGGCGACGTCGACGTATCCCACGATGGCCCAGTCTCCGCCACGGCCGCGCGGAGCGCACTCGAGTTCGGCATCGGGGACAATCAGCGGCATGACGGTCGACCTCGCGGACCTCGCAGCCGCACTGCCCGACGGCGCGTTGCTGACCGACCGCGACGTCGTGGCGTCCTACCGGCAGGACTGGGCGCGCGACCCGCAGGCCGGCTGGCCGCTGGCCGTGGTGCGCGCCACCTGCACCGCGGACGTCCAGGCAACACTGCGCTGGGCAACGCAGCACCGGGTGCCGGTCGTGCCGCGCGGCGCCGGCTCCGGGCTGTCCGGTGGCTCGACGGCGGTGGACGGTGGCGTGGTGCTGTCGCTGGAGCGAATGCGCGACATCCACGTCGATTCCGTTTCCCGCGTCGCGGTTGCCCAGCCGGGGCTGCTCAACGTGGAGGTGAAGCGGGCGGCCGCGGAGCACAACCTGTGGTATCCGCCGGACCCGTCGTCGTTCGAGATCTGCTCGATCGGCGGAAACGCCGCGACGAACGCCGGCGGGCTGTGCTGCGTCAAGTACGGCGTCACCACCGACTACGTCCTCGGCATGCAGGTCGTGCTCGCCGACGGCACCGCGCTGCAGCTCGGCGGGCCACGGCTGAAGGACGTCGCCGGCCTGTCGCTGACCAAGCTGTTCGTCGGCTCGGAAGGGACGCTCGGCGTCATCACCGAACTCACCCTGCGGCTGCTGCCCGCACCGCCGCCCGCGTCCACGCTCGTTGCCGTGTTCGCCTCCATCGAGGCGGCCGCCGACGCCGTCCTGGCGATCACGTCCGAGCTGCGCCCGTCCATGCTGGAGTTGATGGACCGCACCTCGATCAACGCGGTCGAGGACTACACCGGCATGGGGCTCGACCGCACGGCCGAGGCGCTGCTCATCGCCCGTTCCGACGCTCCCGGCGCCGCGGCCCCGCTCGAGATCTCCGTGATGGAGTCGGCATGCAAGGCGCACGGGGCCACTGAGCTCTTCTGTACCGACGACCCGGTCGAGGGTGACGCGTTCGCCGCGGCCCGCCGCGCCGCGTTCCCCGCGCTGGAGCGGTTGGGCAGCTTGCTGCTCGAGGACGTAGGCGTGGCGCTGCCGAACCTGCCGGTACTGGTCAAGGGCATCGAGCAGATCGCCGCCACGCACCGAGTCACGATCGCCGTCGTGGCGCACGCCGGCGATGGGAACACCCACCCGCTCGTCGTCTACGACGCCACGGACGCCGACGCGACCGCGCGGGCGCGGCAGGCCTTCGGCGCAGTCATGGATCTCGCACTGACCCTCGGCGGGACGATCACCGGTGAGCACGGCGTCGGGCGGCTGAAGAAGGCCTGGCTGCCGGCGTACCTGGGCGCGGACGTGATGGCGCTGACCCGCCGCATCAAGGACGCGCTGGACCCGGACGGCATCCTCAACCCCGGCGCGGTGCTCTGAACAAGCGCCTTTCGCGCCCGCAGACACGGCATACTTCCCAGCCGTGACCCCGGCGTTCTTGATCCTCACGGTGCTGGTCGCCGTGATCGACTGGTTCGCCGTCGCGCGCCGTCAGCACCGCGTCGAGGTCGTGGCGAAGCCGGCCACGCTGCTGTTGCTGATCGTCGCTGCCTGCTTCGCGGACCTCGGCGACGCGAAGCCGTGGGTCGTCGTCGCGCTCGTGCTGGGCGTGCTCGGTGACGTCGCGCTGCTGTTCACCGAAGCGGGCGCGGCCGACGTGCCGTTCCTCATCGGGCTGGGCAGTTTCCTGCTCGGCCACGTCGCGTACCTGGCCGCCTTCACCCGCCACGGGTTGCACGGCCTGCACATGATTGCCGGCGCGCTCGTCGTGGCCGGCGCAGTCGCGCTGGCGCTGCCCCGGGTGCTGCGCGGGGCACGCGCGTCCGGAGGCACTCCACTTTCGGCGGTGGTGACCATTTACGCCGTGGTGCTCGGTGCGATGACGGTGCTGGGCTTCGGCACGGCGGCGATCCTGACGGCGCTGGGTGCGCTGCTGTTCCTCGGCTCCGATCTCGTGCTGGCATGGAGCCGCTTCGTGCAGCCGCTGCTGCGCGGACCGGTGATCGTCATCGTCACCTATCACCTGGCCCAGCTGTTCATCGTGGTCGGCCTGATGCGCTGATCCCTGACCCCCGACCGGCCCCTGGAATCGACGCACCCGCGCGCACCATAGGCTGCCGGAATGCCGCGCCGCCCTACCCGTGCCGTCCCCACCGTCATCCTTTACGGCTGGCAGGGATCCGGCCCTGACCACTGGCAGACCTGGCTCGCCGGGCAGCTGCGCGACGCCGATCGCGAGGTCCGCTACCCCGAGCTCCCGGACGCCGACCATCCGGAGCTGGCGGCGTGGCTGGCGGCGCTGCGGGAAGCGCTGGCGGGGCTCGCCGACGACAGCTTCGACGTGGTCGCGCACTCGCTCGGTGCGGTGCTGTGGCTGCACCACGCGGCCTCGGACCGGGCGGCATCGGGCGCAGCGGTGCCCCGCCCCGCTCGCGTCGCGCTCGTCGCGCCACCGTCGCCGGCCACCCACATCCCGGAGATCGCGGCGTTCTTCCCGGCTCCGCTGGACATCGACGCGGTGCGGCGCGCCGCGGACGGCACCGTCCTGGTCGGCAGCGACGACGACCCGTACACGCCGGAGGGGATTGCCAACGCCTACGGCCGCCCGCTGAAGATGCCCACCACGATCGTCACCGGCGGCGGCCATCTGAACCCGGCGACCGGCTACGGCGAGTGGCCGGCCATGCTCGACTGGTGCCGGCGGGACAACCTCGCGTTCATCGCATGACGCTTCAGCGCGCTAAGCCGGCTGGGGCGCCTCCGCGGTCGGCTGGGGC
>JAVHVL010000486.1:0-7484 GCA_032160565.1 Pseudonocardiales bacterium
CGGACCGCCCCAAGACCGCGGAGCTCCTGCTTCCACAGCGGCGCCGGGGTGGCCTGCTGGCTGCGCTGGTGGCGCTGCTCGCCCTCGTCGGCGCGGCGGCGTACGTGGTGGCCCGGCCGGCGTCGCAGCCGCACACCGGCGAGCCCGCCGGCGTCCAGAGCACTGCTTCCGCGCACCCCAGCTCGCCGCACCGCGCCCAGCAGACCGCCAGCTCCAGCTCCGCGCCGGTCGGTAACCTCGCGCCGGTGCGCAGCGCGCCCCGGAGCCACTCCCCGTCCCCGACGGGATCCGCTACCTCGCCCGCGGTGCCGACGTCGCGCGCACCTGCCAGCTCCAGCCCGGTGCCGTCGACGACTGCGCCGGCTACACCGACCGCGACGCCTACCCCGAGCGCCACCTCGACGCCCACCCAGTCCCCGTCACCGACCACGTCTGGCGGGAGCGGCACCTCAGCCTGACGGCGTCAATGTGCCGCGCTGGGCAGCGGGATCGTCCAGATCACCTGCGTGCCGCCCAGCGGCGCGCGAAGCACGGCGAATGTGCCGCCGTGCTCCTTGGCGCGCTCCGCGAGGTTGGTGAGCCCGCTGCGCCGATTCGCGGATCGCATGCCGATGCCGTCGTCGGCGATATCGAGACTCAACTGCATCCCGTCGAGGATGAGGGACATCTGCGCGCCGGACGCCCGAGCGTGCCGCGCAATGTTCGTCAGAGCCTCGCGCGCCGCCGCGACGACGTCCTCTGCGACACCGTCCGGGACCGCGGTGTCGACGGCGCCGGCGAAGTGCAGCCGCGGCTCGAAGCCGAGCACGGGCGTCAGCTCGTCCACCACCTGCAGCAGCTCCCAGCGCATCGTCCTGCGCTCGTCAGTGTCCTGCGTGCGCAGCTGGAAGATGCGGGTACGGATCTCGGAGATCGTGTTGTCCAGATCCTGGACCCGCTCGGTGATCCGCTCGGCGAGCTCGCCCGGCTCGAGGCTCGAGGCGAGGGTCTCCAGCCGGAGGCCGGTGGCGAACAGCCGCTGGATGACGTGGTCGTGCAGATCGCGCGCGATCCGGTGCCGGTCCTCCAGGACAAGCACCCGCTCCTGGTCCGCCCGCGCGTCGGCGAGCTCCAGCGCCATCGCCGCCTGGTTCGCGAAGCTCGTCGCGGTCTCCAGCTCCACGTCGGTGAACCGCGGTCGCCCGCGCGCGCGGCACAGCGACAGCGCGCCGCGGACGCTGTTGGTGCCGATCAGGGGCAGCACCATGACCGGACCGACGTCGGCCACCAGCGTGGGCGGGGCGCCGCTGACCTCGGCCGAGCCGGCGTCGTCGAGCAGGAGCGGCCGGCCGGTCTGGATCACCCGGCCGGCCAGATTCGCACAGAGGCTCTCGGCGAGGGCGGCGAGGTTTCCGCCGTCGACATCGTCAGCCGCGACGAGCAGGCTGCGCCCCTCGCCGCTGGCCGACGGCACGGTCGTCGTGACCACGATGTCGGCGTCGGCGAGTTCGCGGGACAGGTCGGCGATCAGCCGGAGCGGCTCGTTGTTCTCACCGGCGAGCAGCTCGCGGGTGATCCGGCCGGACGCCTCCAACCAGCGCTGCCGCTGCTGCAGGCTGTGATGCAGCGCCCGCGTCTCCAACAGGTTGCGCACCCGCAGCAGGACCTCGGCGGTGTCGAGCGGCTTGGTCAGGAAATCGTTCGCGCCCATGCTCAGCGCGCGCCGCGTGGCTTCCCGGCTGGTGTCCGCGGTGAGCACCAGGACGGGCAGGTCCGCCGCCGACGCGCGCTCGCGCAGCTGCGCCAGCACCGTGTAGCCGTCGAGGCCCGGCATGTGCAGGTCGAGCAGGATCAGGTCGGGGTCGAGCGATTCGAGCCGGCCGAGCACTTCGCGCGGATCCGTAACGGCCTGCACGCTGCGCAGCCCGGAGCGGGTCAGAAGTGCTTGCAGCAGCCTGACACTGGCGTCGTTGTCGTCGATCACGAGCACGTTTGCGTGCGCGAACGACTCCAACATCACGCAGCCCTAGTCGACGACGGTCTCGTGATCGCCCGCAGTGGTTGCGTGCGCCTGCTCCGGCCCCGCCTGCTGTGAGATTAGACCGACGGGCTCCGTTCGCGCCGCGAGAGCATCGTCGATCAGCAGAAGCAGTTCCTTCACATCGATGGGCTTGGTCAGGTAGGCCGTCGCCCCTGCGCTGAGCAGCCGCTGGATCTGGCGCGGCATCGCGTCAGCGCTCACGATGGCCACCGGAATGCCGGCGGTGAGCGGATCGTCGCGCAGGCTCTGCAGCACCTCCTCTCCCGGCAGGTCCGCCAGGTTGAGGTCGAGCAGGATCAGCACGGGCTGGTGCTGGCGGGCCAGCTCGACCCCGAGGCGCCCCTGCATCGCCGGGATGAGCCGCACGCCGGGGCGCTGGGCGAGCACGCGTTCGATCAGGTTGATGTTGGACAGGTTGTCCTCGATGTGCAGGATCGCCGGTCCGGTGGGCTGCCGCACGCGCGACGGCAGGGCAGCCGCCACTTCGTCGAGGCGTTCGTAGCGCTGGACCGGCCCTTCCACGAGCGGGAACTCCACCCAGAACGTGCTGCCGCGCCCGACCGTGCTATCCACGTCCAGGGTGCCCCCCATGACCTCGGCGAGGCGACGTGACAACGCGAGCCCGATGCCGGTGCCCTGCACGGTGGTCTGCTCCGCGCCGAGCCGTTCGAAGGGGGTGAACAGCAGGCCGAACTGTTCCTGCGGGATACCGGGGCCGGTGTCGGTTACCTGGATGCGCATCCGCCCCTTCTCCGCCTCGGCGCAGCTGATCGAGACCGTGCCGCCCTGGCGGTTGTACTTGATGCCGTTGCCGAGCAGGTTGAGCAGGATCTGCTTCACCCGCTGCCGGTCGACGAAGATGAACTTCTGGCACGCCGGCCCGTCGGCCGACAGCAGGTGCACCGAGCGCTCCTCGGCGAGCGGCGCAACCAGCTCGACCGTGTCGGTGAGCAGGTCGCTGACCAGCACCGCCTCTGGCGACAGTGACAGCTGGCCGGTCTCGATCTGGGTGATGTCGAGGATCTCGTTGATCAGGTCCAGCAGGTGCCGCCCGCCCTTGGTGATCTGGGTGACCGCCTGCCGCTGGTCGGGGTTGAGGTCGTCGAGCTCGAGCAGCTGACCGAAACCGAGCACCGCGTTCAGGGGGGTGCGCAGCTCATGGCTCATGCGGGAGAGGAACTCGCTCTTGGAGCGGTTCGCCGCCTCCGCCGCCGCCTGTGCCTGCCACAGCGCGCGGGTGCGCTGCTCCACGAGCTTGAGCGCGTACTCCCGTCGCCGGGACAGGACCTCGATGAGGACGGTCAGCAACACGGCCAGCGCCACGCCGCCGCCGAGCACCAGCCACGGCATGGTCGGTGCGAAGTTGCCGACGAGGGACTCGCGGGCCGAGACCACGACGAGCCACTTGTCCTGCCCGACCGGCACGGTGCGCTGCACCCGGTGCGAAGACGCGCGCGGCGTGGTGCCGGAGACGAGGACCAACCGCTTCGCGTCCGGCGTCGTGGACGCGTACAGGGCGACGTTGAGCTCACGGTACGGCGAGGAGGAGTTCGTGGGTGCCGGGCGGCTCGGTGTCAGCGGTTGATCGAGGTAGGCGACCGTGGCCGGCCCGCTCCCGCCGGGGATCTTGAGCGCGACCAGGAGGCGACTTCCGCCGGAGGTCGCGACCACGTCGGTCACGAGGTCGTTGCCGGCATTCGCCCGCTGCAGGAGCCGCGCCGCCGGGCCGGTGATCGCGGCACCCGGTGCGGGAGCCCCGATGCCGACCGCTGCCACGCTGACGAACGCCTTGGCGGGGCGGTGCGCCACGACGACGACGGCGCCGGTGGCGGTCAGTGCGGCCGCGCCGCCGGCGAACAGCGGCGACTTCGGCCCTTGGTACACCACCGCCGAGCCGATGCTGGTCAACGTCGACCGCGAGTCGTTCGCGCTGCTGCTCAGGAAGGCGCCCAGTTCGGAGGTGCGCTCGCTGAGCAGCCGCTGCTCCTGATTGTCGACGACCCGGTGCAGCGCGATGGTCGTCAGAGTCGTCACCGCCAGCAACGCCACGAGCGCGATGAGCGCGACGAGGTGTTGCCCCAGGAACAGCCGCGTGCGGTTCGGTCGCGACGCAGGCGCGGAGGCGGTCGGTTCGTGCAGCTTGGCCACCGGCTCGCTTTCCTGGGTCGGCGCCGCCGCGCCGAAGTTCGTCGGGTCTGCTGGCACGGCTGCCCACCTGCCTCGTGGACGAGCGGCGTCTGGGGAAACGTCGCGTTGGGTCGACGTTAAGTCACGCCATGAAACCATCGCGCGGCCGCCGCGACAAGGGCCGAGGGCAATGTTAGGGGGCGAGCGCCCCGTATTGCGCGCTATGTCCGGTGCGGCATTTCGGGCACATCGGATCCTGATCGTTGATCGCTGCGGCGATGGTTGCCCGGTGCGGGGCCGCGTCGCCGAGCTCGTGCCTGCGCAGCAGATCGAGGCAGCCGGCGGGGTCGCCCGGCACGCCGAGGAGGAAGCCCTGCACCGCGTCGCAGCCGGAATCCGTCGCGTTGGCCAGCTGGATCGGTGTCTCGATGCTCTGCGCGATGACGAGCGCGCCGATCTGGTGTGCCAGATGCGTGATGCCGCTGAGCAGGGCCGTGGTCGTCGAGGTGCGCTCGGTTGCGTCGGTGAGCCGGCGGTCGATCTTCACGATGTCCGGCTGCAAGTTGTGCAGCCCGATGAGGTAGGAGTACCCGAAGCCGTCGACGGCCATGCGGACACCCATCGCGCGCAGCTCCCCGAGGGTCTCCAGCACGGGCCCGTCGCGGTCCACGAGGGACGTCTCGAGGACCTCGATCGCAAGGCGCCGTGCCGGCACGCCGGCGTGATGCAGCAGGGCCCGGACCCGAGTGACGAACGTCGGATCGGCGAGCGTGTCGCCGTCGACGTTCACCGACACGACAAGGTCGTCGGCCCAGCCGGACGCCGCGGCCAGCGCGGCGCGCAGCACGAGATGGTCGACTACCGGCAGCTTGCCCAGCCGCCGGGCGAGCGGCAGGAACTGGGCGGGGGGCATGGCGCGGCCGCGATAGCTCCATCGCGCCAGCGCCTCGAAGCCGTAGAGGTTCCCGTCAGCGAGTTGGATCGGCTGGAACGCGACGCCGAGCCGTCCGACCGCCAGATCCGTCGCCAGCGCCGCTGGCATGTCGACGCCGGCGCCGTCGTCCGTGAGGCCGGCGAAGTACCTGCGGACGCCGCCCTTGTCCTGGCGCTTCGCCCCGTACATGGCGATGTCCGCGCGGGCCAGCAGCTCCGTTGTGGTGACCGGCGCCTCGTGGTGCTCGAGCGTGGCGATGCCGATGCTCGCGCCGATCGCCACGGAGCCGGCATTCAGGCGCACCGGGTGCTCGAGGTTCGCGAGGATCCGTCCCGCCGCCTCGCCCGGGTCGCCGCCGTCCTCGATGAGCAGCGCGAACTCGTCGCCGCCCAGCCGGGCGACGGTATCGGCGCTGCGCACCGAGGCGCGCAGCCGCTCACCGACGGACACCAGCAGCTCGTCGCCGGCGGTGTGCCCCAGCGTGTCGTTCACCGACTTGAAGTCGTCCAGGTCGAGCAGGAGAACCGTCACGCCGCGCAGGTTGCGGCTGTGCAGCTCGAGGGCATGGGTCAGCCGATCCATGAACAGGGCGCGGTTGGGCAGCCCGGTCAGCTCGTCGTGCCGTGCCTGGTGGGCGATGCGGACCATCAGCCTGCGGTTGTCCATCTGGACTACGACCTGCCGCACTACCAGCATGAGCACGATCACCCCGGCCGCCGCCATGATCAGGACGTCGTCCGGAGAGTTGCGTAGCCGCCACAGCGCGGCAACCGTCCCGACCGCCGCGGGCAGGTAGGGGAGCAGCAGCGCCGTGCGCGCCGTGACCTGCTCGGGCGCGTCGTGCTCGTGGTGCGAGGTGTCCCGGAGGGCGCCGCAGCCGAGGATGAGGAAGCCGGCGACCCAGCATGCGTCGATGAGGTTCCCGGTCTGGTAGCGACCGACGGTGGTCAGATACGCGAAGCCGCTGTCCGCGACGGCGAAGGCGACGAGCCCCGCGCCGATCCACGCCAACCTCGCCCGATCGCTGTTGTGCGCGTAGGAGATCACGATCGTCACGACGGTGAGGAGCACAAGGTCGCCCGCGGGGTAGGCGAGGCTGACGACGGTGGCCAGCTGGGAGGCCCCGTGCGCCCGATACACCTCGCTGAGCACGGTGGACCAGCTGAGCGCGAAGAGGGAGACGCTGATCAGCAGTGCGTCCAGCGCCACCCTGGTCCGGCCGCGCCCGGCGAAGGCTCGTGACGGCCAGACGAGCAGGCCGGCGGCGGCGAAGGCGGGGAAGAGCAGGTAGCCGGCATCGGCAAGCGACGGGAACGGCGTGTCGACGTCGGCGATCACCTCGAAGTAGGACCACACCGCCTCACCGGCTGCCCAGCACCCCGCGGCGAGCCCGATCAGCAACCACGACGTCCGCGCCTGACCCTGGCTGCGGACACCGCGGCGCAGCCCGAGCACCGCAGCGAAGGTGGCGGCCAGGAGCTGCGCGATGTCGTCCACGTTGCGCGTGACCCGCTCGCCGCCCGGCTGAATCCGCAGGTCGACGACGAACAGCGCCAGCAGCGCGGCACAGCTTGCCGCAACGAGCAGGCGAGTTCGCATGCACTACCTATCGGCAGGCAAACGCGAGACGGGAAAGGAATGTGGGTTTGGGCGGTCGCACACCTGATTCGAGTTGATCAGGGTGCGCCATCCGTCGAGCCTCTCGTGCCGAATAACTTTGATCATTTCGCGTCAATTGCGCGATTGGTGCCCTGCTTCGCCCCTTGGATGCGAGTTGATCAAGCCGCCATTCAGCGGCCCGGTGCGATCACCGGATCCGCAGCACCGCCTCGCCCCTCGGGACGATCTCGCCGATGACCGGAGCGCCGGGGATCTCGCCCACGACCAGCAGGCCGCCGCTGGTCTGCGCGTCGGCGAGCAGGAGGAGCTCGTCCTCGTCGACCGCCGACCACAGGTGCGGGCGCACCCACTCGAGGTTGCGGCGCGTGCCACCACTGACGAATCCGGCGCGCGCGGATTCACGGGCGCCGTCGAGGTAGGGGACGGCCGCGGCGTCGACGACGGCGCTCACGCCGGACGCCCGGGCCATCTTGAAGAGATGACCGAGCAGGCCGAAGCCGGTGACGTCGGTGGCCGCGACGATGCCGGCGGCCAGCGCGTCGGCGCCCGCCCGCCGATTCAGCGTGACCATGCACTCGATCGCGTGGGGGAACACCTCGCCGGTTCTCTTGTGCCGGTTGTTGAGCACGCCGAGGCCGAGTGGCTTGCTCAGGCTGATCGGCAGGCCGGGGCGTGCGGCATCGTTGCGCAGCAGGCGCCGCGCGTCGGCGATGCCGGTGACCGCCATTCCGTACTTCGGCTCCGGATCGTCGATGCTGTGCCCCCCGCCGACGTGGCAGCCGG
>JAVHVL010000551.1:0-3883 GCA_032160565.1 Pseudonocardiales bacterium
GACGACTACGACGCGCTGGCGGGTGCGGTCGTCGCCGGGCACGTCATCGAGTGCGGGACGCAGGCCACCGGCGGCAACTACTCGCTGTTCCAGGACGAGCCCGTGGAGCGCGAGCAGATGCTGCACCTGGGCTTCCCGATCGCCGAGGTGTCGTCGGACGGCAGCAGCGTCATCACCAAACACACCGGCAGTGGCGGCATCGTCACCATCGGCACCGTCACCGCGCAGCTGCTGTACGAGATCGGCGGCGCGCGCTACGCCGGCCCGGACGTCACCGCCCGCTTCGACACCATCACGCTGGCGCCGGACGGCACGGACCGCGTGCGCATCAGCGGCGTGCGCGGCGAGCCGCCACCACCCACGCTGAAGGTCGGGCTGAACACGATCGGCGGCTTCCGCAACGAGGTGACCTTCGTGATCACCGGCAACCTGGTCGATGCCAAGGTCGCTCTGATCAGGCAGCAGCTCGCGCACGTCGACGCGAAGTGGACGCTGGCGCGGACCAACCATCTCGACTCCGAGGTGCAGGAGGAGGCCGCCGCGCTGCTGCACTGCGTGGTGCGCGGTCCGGACCCGAAGCAGGTCGGGCGCGCCTTCTCCGACGCGGCCATCGAACTCGCGCTGGGGAGCTACCCGGGCTTCCACGTCACGGCCCCGCCCGGCGAGGCGTCGCCCTATGGCGTCTTCACCGCCGCGTACGTCGACGCCGAGCTGATCCCGCACGTCGCGGTGCTCCCGGACGGGCGACGCGTCGACATCGTTCCCGCAAAGGAAACCCTTGTGTTGCAGGACGTTCCGGAGCCGCCGCTGCCACCGCCGATGGACCCCGACCAGCCCACCTGGCACCACCCGCTCGGCCTCTACGCCGGTACGCGCAGCGGCGACAAGGGCGCCGACGCCAACGTCGGTGTGTGGGCGCCGAGGGAGGACAGGTGGCCCTGGCTGGTGAACCTGCTCACCGTGGAGATGTTCCAGTTCCTTCTCCCCGAGACCCGGCCGCTGCGCGTCACGCGGCACGTGCTGCCGAACCTGCGCGCGGTCAACTTCGTGGTCGAGGGGCTGCTGGGTGAGGGGGTCGCGTCCAATGCGCGCCACGATCCGCAGGCGAAGGCACTCGGCGAGTGGCTGGGCTCGCGCCGGGTCGATATCCCGATGATGCTGTTGTGAGCGCCTGCGACACCCCGGAGCGGTTAGCGCTGCGGGAGACGGTGCGGCGCTTCGTGCGGCGCGATGTGCTGCCGTACCAGGACGAGTGGGAGCGAGCCGGCGAGCTGCCCCGCTCGCTGCACCTGCGTGCCGCGGGGCTCGGGCTGCTCGGCCTGTCCTATCCGGAATCCGTCGGCGGCGGAGGCGGCGACGCCGTCGACGCGCTGGTGCTCGCCGAGGCCGTGCACGAGGCAGGCGGTGCGGGCGGGCTGTTCGCGTCGCTGTTCACGTCCGGCATCTCGCTGCCGCACCTGGTCGCCGCGGGGGATCCGGCGCAGATCCACCGCTGGGTACGGCCGACCCTGGCAGGTGAGCTGATCGGGGCGCTGGCGATCACCGAGCCGGACGGCGGTTCGGACGTCGCCGGCATCCGTACCACCGCCAAGCGCGATGCGGATGACTACGTCGTCAACGGCACGAAGACCTACATCACCTCCGGCGTGCGCGCGGACTTCGTCGTCACCGCGGTGCGTACGGGTGATGCCGGGGCGCACGGCATCTCGCTGCTCGTCATCGAGAAGGGCATGCCGGGCTTCACCGTCTCGCGCAAGCTGGCGAAGATGGGCTGGCTGTGTTCCGACACCGCGGAACTCTCCTTCGCCGACGTTCGAGTGCCGGCGAGGAACCTGGTCGGCGCGGAGAGCACCGGCTTCGTGCAGATCGCGCAGAACTTCGTCAGCGAGCGGATCGGCCTTGCGGTACAGGCATATTCCAGCGCGCAGCGGTGCCTGGACCTCACCGTCGAATGGTGCCGTAACCGCGACACGTTCGGCCGTCCGCTGATCAGCCGGCAGACCGTGCAGCACACGCTCGCCGAGATGGCCCGCCGCACCGAGGTCGCGCGCGTGTACACCCGGCAGGTGGCGCTGCGAGCGGTCGAAGGCGAGCACGACCTCGTCAAGGAGGCCTGCTTCGCGAAGAACACCGCGGTGGAGGCGGGCATGTGGGTGGCCGACCGGGCCGTGCAGCTGCACGGCGGGATGGGGTACATGCGGGAGTCCGAGGTGGAGCGGCAGTACCGCGACATGCGCATCCTGGGCATCGGCGGCGGCACCGACGAGATCCTCGTCGGGCTGGCCGCGAAGCTGCTGGGATACGTGTCATGAGCCTGTTGAAGACGGCCGTCGACCCGGCGTCGGCGGAGTTCGCCGCCAACCGCGAGGCCATGCTGACCAAGCTCGCCGAGCTGGACGCCGAGCACGCCAAGGCCGTAGCCGGGGGCGGTGCGAAGTACGTCGAGCGGCACCACAAGCGCGGCAAGCTGCTCGCCCGGGAGCGGATCGAGCTGCTGCTCGACCCCGGCGCGCCGTTCCTCGAGCTGTCGGCGCTCGCGGCGTGGGGCAGCGAGTTCCCGGTGGGGGCGAGCATCGTCGCCGGTATCGGCGTCGTCAGCGGCGTGGAGTGCATGATCACTGCCAGCGACCCGACCGTCCGGGGCGGCGCCAGCAATCCGTGGACGCTGCGCAAGATCCTGCGTGCCAACGAGATCGCGATGCAGAACCGGCTTCCGGTCATCGGCCTCATCGAGTCGGGTGGGGCGGATCTGCCTACCCAGAAGGAGATCTTCATCCCGGGCGGCGCGATGTTCCGCGACCTCACCCGGCTGTCCGCCGCGGGCATACCGACCATCGCGCTCGTGTTCGGGAACTCCACGGCGGGCGGTGCGTACATCCCCGGCCTGTCCGACTACGTGGTGATGGTGAAGGAGCGGGCGAAGGTCTTCCTGGCCGGGCCGCCACTGGTGAAGATGGCCACCGGCGAGGAGTCCGACGACGAATCCCTCGGCGGCGCCGAGATGCACGCGCGCACCTCCGGGCTCGCCGACTACCTGGCCGTCGACGAGCACGACGCGATCCGCATCGGCCGGCAGATCGTCGGGCGGCTGAACCGGCGCAAGCTTGGGCCCACGCCCAAGCCGGACCCGGCGCCGCCGCTGCACGACGAGGAGGACCTGCTCGGGCTCGTCCCCAGCGATCTCAAGGTGCCCTTCGACCCGCGCGAGGTGATCGCCCGGATCGTGGACGGCTCCGACTTCGACGAGTTCAAGCCGCTGTACGGCTTGTCGCTGCTCACCGGCTGGGCGGCGCTGCACGGCTTCCCGATCGGCATCCTCGCGAATGCCCGCGGCGTGCTGTTCAGTGAGGAGGCGCAGAAGGCCGCGCAATTCATCCAGCTGGCCAACCGCGCCGACACTCCGCTGCTGTTCCTGCAGAACACCACCGGCTACATGGTCGGCAAGGAGTACGAGCAGGCCGGCATCATCAAGCACGGCGCGCTGATGATCAATGCCGTCTCGAACTCGACGGTGCCGCATCTGACGGTGACGATGGGGGCGTCCTACGGTGCCGGCAACTACGGCATGTGCGGGCGCGCGTACGGACCGCGGTTCCTGTTCACCTGGCCGAACGCGAAGTCGGCGGTGATGGGGCCGGCTCAGCTGGCCGGCGTGCTGTCGATCGTGGCGCGGCAGGCGGCAGAGTCGCGCGGTCAGGCGTACGACGAGGAGGGCGACGCGACGATGCGGCAGTACGTCGAGTCGCAGATCGAGGCCGAGTCGCTTGCGCCGTTCCTGTCCGGCCGGCTCTACGACGACGGCATCATCGACCCGCGCGACACCCGCACCGTGCTGGGCATCGCGCTGTCGGACGTCTGCAACGCCCCGGTGAGGGGCGCCGAC
>JAVHVL010000588.1:0-15151 GCA_032160565.1 Pseudonocardiales bacterium
CACGACTACCGGCAGCGGCTCGGTGACGACCGGCCCGAACCGGCGCCCCTGCCACAGCACCAGCAGCACGCCGAGCACCAGCAGCCAGGCGAACGCGCGGCGAGCGCCGTCCGGGAACAGCTGCCACACCGTGGGCGCCGCGGTACCGGTCGCCGCGGTGCCGGGCAGCAGCCAGGTGATCTCGCGCGCGGTCCGGTTGTCTGTGATCGCGTTGACGTCGAGCGCGGCCACCCCTGAGTCGGCGAGGTGCCGGTTCTGCAGCAGCTCCGGCGAGCCCAGCACTACCAGCCCGCCGCCGATGAGCACGGCGCCGCCGTAGCAGACCTGGGCCGAACCGCTCACGTACCGCGTGGTCGCGACCGGCAGCTCGACGGCACCCGCGGCGACTGCGCCCGGCCAGTCGCAGCGAGCTTCGGTGCGCCCCGAGGCGACGCCGGCCGGGCGAGCGCCGTCCGCCAGCCGGCGCAGGGACTCCGCGGAGGGTGCGACGACGACCAGCCGCTCGGCGTGCAGCCGCAGCAGCGCGAGTTCAGGTCCGGCGTACGCGTCGGGCTCCGCGACGAGCACCGTGCCCCCCGCACGCAGCGCGGTGCTTACGCTCGTGGTGCGCGTGACGCGGGCGCCGTACTCGGCAAGCAGGACGGCCAACGCCTTGCTGCCCGACTTCGCCGGTGAACGCGGGTCCAGGGAGCGGGGCGGCCCGCCGGTGAGCGCCGTCGCGATCATCGCGCCGAGCAGCAGCGCCGCCGCCAGTGCGATCCACAGCCGCACCCGCCGCCAGGCTGGCCGTACCACGGGTCCGGCTCCGCTCTCGGTCACCCCGACTCGCTCAGCCACCGAGCTCACCATGGCAGCGCGTACCCGGGCGCGCTCGGGGTTCCTGCGGGTTGCCCCACCCGGGCCGAGAGCACGGCGTCGGCCGTCGCGCGGGCCAACTCGACGTCGGCGGCCGTTGCGTCCCGCCCGCCGAACCACACCTCGTCGAACGCCAGCGTCGCCGCCCGCAGCCCGTCAGCGGCCGCAGGCAGGAGCGGGCCGGCTTCTCGCGCCGTCGCCGCGCCGGTGCGCCCGGGCAAGGGCGGCAGCACGCCGCGGTCCTCGATCGATCGGACGGCCGCGCGCAGCCACTCCCGCAGCGCCTCCGCGTGCCGCCCCTGCGCTTCGAAGTCGGCGGCGAGACGGCGGTGGTCGGCCGACGCGAGCGGACGCAACGGATCCTCGGCGTCCGGTCCGCGCAACCGCGCCGCCCGTCGCGGGGGCCCGGCATGCACCACCGCGAAGATGACGACGGCGGCCAGCAGCACCAGCAGCACCAGCAGCGCGTTGCCGGCTGGGCTGCCGCTGAGCAGCACGTCGAGTCGACGGAGCAGCCAGGTGACCACTCGACTGAACACGCTCGGGTCGTCGCGGTGGTACTGCGCCTTGCGCAACTCCTCGCGCGCGGCATGCTCGGCAGCCGAAGCGCCCACCGGATCGGGGGCGAGGCGAAGCAGCCAGCGGGCCGAGCCGAGCACTAGAACGCCGTCTGCGGGTTGGTCGGCGCCGGTCCGCCGGGTCCGCCGGGTCCGCCGGCAGGCCCGGCCACCGACTGCTGGAGCACGATGTCGAGCCCCTCCTTGCGCATCCGCAGGTCGACGTAGAGCAGTGCGTCGATGCCGGCGCGGATCGGAGCGGTGAACGTCGCCGACACCGCGGAGCCGAGGGCGACGAGCACCAGGAACAGGACGGGCAGCGGCCGGTTCCCGTCGGTGTTGGAGAAGATGTTGCTGTCGGCGATGAGGCCGACGATGAGGAACGGCGCGCTGATGAAGCCGCCGATCACCGAGGCGATGATCGTGCCGAGGGCGCGGATACCCCAAACGCGCCAGAACGACCCGGAGACCAGCGCCCGGCTGCGCCCCAGCGCGCCGCGGATCGTCGTGCCCTCCACCATGAAGGCCGGCACTGCCACTGCCCAGATGCCCCACAGCCAGACGCCCAGCACCAGGCAGGGGATCAGCCCCAGGAACTCGAGGACCAGCGTCACCGCGACGAGTCCGAGCAGGGGCCAGATGCGCGGCCGCACACGCGCCCAGGCCTGCCCGAAGCTCAGCCGGACGCCGATCACGTCCTGGGTGATCGCGATCGTGAGCATGCCGGTGAGCACGCTGCCGAGCACCAGGCCGGCGACGAACGTGACCAGTGAGCTGGCGTCCGCCGACAGCACCGATCCCACGCCGGGAGCCGAGTTCGAGCCGGCGGCACTGGTGACGTCGATGCTGCCGAGCCGGTTGATCGCGAAGACCTCGAACACAGCGACGAGCAGCAGGTGCAGCACCGCCACGGTGGCCGACATGCCGAGCATCACCCGCGGGTTGCGCCGGATCATGGTGAAGGTGCCGTCGAGGATGTCGCCGACCCCCAGCGGCCGCAGCGGCACGCACCCGGGTCGGGGCGCGCGCGGCGCTCGGTAGCCGTAGCCGTAGCCGTAGCCGGGCGGCGGGCCGTAGCCGTAGCCGTAGCCGGGCGGCGGGCCGTAGCCGTAGCCGGAAGGCGGGCCGTAGCCGTGCGGCGGCTGGGTCACGTCACTCTCCCGTCGGCCGCGATCCGGCACGGCGTGCGGCCATCTTGGCACTCGTGATCTCGAGGCTCGCACACGACGAGCGGCCGAAGTGTCACCATGTGGTCGTGAAACCACGCGTCCTCGTCGTCGACGACGACTCCGCCCTGGCCGAAATGCTCGGCATCGTGCTGCGCACGGACGGCTTCGAGCCGGCCTTCGTCGCCGACGGCAGCCGCGCGCTGCAGGCCTTCCGCGAGACGAAGCCGGACGTCGTGCTGCTCGATCTCATGCTGCCCGGGCTGTCCGGGATCGACGTCTGCCGGGCGATCCGCGCCGAGAGCGGTACGCCGATCATCATGTTGACGGCCAAGAGCGACACCGTTGACGTGGTGCTCGGGCTGGAGTCCGGCGCGGACGACTACGTCGTGAAGCCGTTCAAGCCGAAGGAGCTCGTCGCCCGGATGCGCGCGCGGCTGCGGCATCACGAGGACGTCGCGAGCGAGGCGCTCTCGATCGGGCCCGAGGATTCCCCCGTGCAGATCGATGTGCCGGCCCACCAGGTCGTCCGCGACGGCAAGGCGATCGGGTTGACCCCGCTCGAGTTCGACCTGCTCGTGGCACTGGCCCGCAAGCCCCGGCAGGTGTTCACCCGCGAGGTGCTGCTCGAGCAGGTCTGGGGCTACCGGCACGCCGCCGACACCCGGCTGGTGAACGTGCACGTGCAGCGGCTGCGCTCGAAGGTGGAGCGGGACCCGGAGCGGCCTGAGGTGGTGCTGACCGTACGGGGCGTCGGGTACAAAGCCGGACCTCCGTGACCGAAGCTCGCCCCGGCGACAGCCGCCTCCCCGCCGCGCGTGACTGGGCGCGCGCCTTGCAGAAGCGGCTGCTCGCACAGTTCCGGACGACGGCCCGCGCAGTCGCGCATACCTGGCGTCACTCGCTTCAGGTGCGGGTCGGTACGACGACGGTGCTGGTCACCGGCGTCGTTGTCGTGATCATCGGGATCCTGCTCGTCGATCAGGTGACCGGCGGCATCCTGCGCGCCAAGAAGCAGGCTGCCGTCAGCCAGGCCAAGATCGGCCTGGCCACCGCCACCGAAGTGCTGGCCGATGTCGACGCCGGCGTCCGCGGCGACGTGACCGCGGCGCAGCAGCAGATCACCTCCAGCCTCACGGCCAGCGAGGGCAGCGTCGGGCTGTTCAACATCGCGATCGAGTCCACATCCGCGGACCTCGGGAACGGCTCCACGATCGCCATCCCGACCGAGCTGCGCAGGCTCGTGCAGCGCCACTACATCGCGGTGCAGTACGCCCCCGTGCCGGCGACGCCCAACAGCACGAAGCTGGTGCGGGGGCTGATCGTCGGCGAGCCGGTGTTCGCGCGCACCGGCCTGTTCGAGCTGTACTACCTGTTCCCGCTGACGGCCGAGCAGCAGACGATCGCGCTGGTGCAGCGCACCGTGCTGCTGTCCGGGCTCGCCCTGGTGATCCTGGTGCTGATCATCGCGCTGCTCGTCACCCGTCAGGTGGTGCGACCGGTGCGGGTGGCCGCCGAGACCGCGGGGCGGCTTGCGGCCGGTGACCTGACCCAGCGGATCAAGGTCCGCGGCACCGACGACATCGCCACGCTGGGGCAGTCCTTCAACGACATGGCCGGCAGCCTGCAGCGGCAGATCCGCAGGCTCGAGGACCTGTCCCGCCTGCAGCGCCGGTTCACCAGCGACGTCTCCCACGAGTTGCGGACCCCGCTGACGACCATCCGGATGGCCTCCGAGCTGCTGCACGCGAACCGCACCGAGTTCCCACCCGAGCTGGCGCGCTCCGCGGAGCTGCTGGCCGCCCAGCTGGACCGCTTCGAGGCGCTGCTCGGCGACCTGCTGGAGATCTCCCGCTACGACGCCGGCGTGGCCAACCTCGAATCGGAGAGGGTGGACATCCGCGGCGTGGTGTCCTCGACCGTCGACGCGCACCGGATGCTCGCCGAGCGGCACGGCAGCGAGATCATCGTCACGGAGCCCGAGGAACCGGTCATGGTCGACATGGATGCGCGTCGGGTGGAGCGGATCCTGCGCAACCTGCTCGGCAACGCGCTGGACCATGGCGAGGGCAAGCCGGTCGAGGTCACCATCGGCTGCGACGAGGAGACGGTGGCGGTCACCGTCCGCGACCACGGCGTAGGGCTGCGGCCGGGCGAGGCGGGGCTGGTGTTCAACCGGTTCTGGCGCGGCGATCCGTCCCGCAGCCGCCTCACCGGCGGTACGGGCCTCGGCCTGGCCATCAGCCTCGAGGACGCCCGACTGCACGACGGCTGGCTGCAGGCCTGGGGCGAGCGGTGCCGCGGGGCGCAGTTCCGGCTGACGCTGCCCCGCCACGCCGGCCACACCATGCTCTCCTCGCCGCTGCCCCTGGACCCGGACGAGACCACCGACGAGGAGGAAGAGTGACGCGCCGCGCCCTCCTTGCGCTGGCGGCCGTCGGCATGGCCGTGCTGACCGCCTGCACCGGCGTGCCGGCCGCGTCCTCGCCGCAGGTCGTCAACCCGGTCGGCGCCGCGCAGTCCAGCGGCCCCCCGGTGATCACGCCACAGCCGAACGCGGACCCGCGCACGATGGTCACCGATTTCCTCACCGCCAGCGCCACGGACGACGTCCGGCATCAGGCCGCGCGCGGCTTCCTCACCTCCGACGCCGCCCAGCGCTGGGCAGACGCGACCGTCACGGTCGTCGACTCGCTACGCGTCGGAAACTTCGTCGACGGCGCCGTGACGGTGACCGGTCGGCCGATCGGTTCCGTCAGCGCCAGCGGCATCTACAAGCCCGTGCTGCAGGGCAACGGCAGTGGCGGGACGCCGAACTCCTTCTCCTTCGGGATGAAGCAGGTCAACGGCCAGTGGCGGATCGACACCCTCCAGGCCGGCGTGGTGCTGGCCTACGCCGACTTCCAGCGCGTTTACCAGCAGCGGGCGCTGTACTTCTTCGACCTCGCCGAGCGCCGCATCGTGCCGGATCCTCGGTACACGGCGCTGTCAGACCCGGCCCGGCTCGCCGGCTGGCTGATGGGGCAGCTGGCCGCCGGCCCGCGCCCCGAGCTGCAGAGCGGCGTCACCACCGAGCTGCCCGCGCAGATCGACCCCAGCCGGGTGACCGTGACGCTCGGCTCGCCCATCCGCGTGGAGCTGCCGGGGGCCAGCCAGCTGGACATGGCGACGCGCAACCGGCTCGCCGCGCAGGTGGCCGTGACCCTCCAGCAGGTCTCGTCGGGCTCCGACATCACGATCATGGATTCCGGCCGGCCGGTCTCGGTGCCGCAGGCGCGCGGGACCGTCTTCGCCGTCGCCGATTTCAACGCAATCGTCAACCCGCCCAGCCCGACGCCGTCGGTGTTCTACATCCGCGACGGCGCGGTGGTGGACCAGCTCGGCGCCCCGCTGCCGGGTGCGCTCGGTAGCGGGCGGTACGACCTCGGTGCGGTCGCCCTGTCCAGCGTCGGGTCGACGGACCTGCGGGTGGCCGGCACCTCCGGCGCGGGCGCGAACGTGCGGCTGCTCGTCGGCACTCGCGACAGCGGGCTGCGCAGCACCGCGGTGCGCGGGAGGCTGTCGCGCCCCGCCTGGTTCCCCGGCCAGGACGAGGTGTGGGTGGGCGACGGCGCCTCGGTACTGCGCGTGGGGCTCGACGGCAAGGCGCACGCCGTAGCCGTGACGGGCAGCACCGGTTCCCTCAGCGGACAGGTGACCGCGCTGCGGTTCAGCCCGGAGGGCATGCGCGTCGCGATGGTGGTCAAGGCCGCCGACAACATCGCGCAGGTGTGGCTCGGCTCGGTGGTGCGCAGCCCGGACTCGTCGCAGGTGCGGGTGGACAACCTGGAGGCGATCAGCCCGCAGGGTGTCGGCGTCGTCGACGTGGCGTGGAACGACAGCCTCAAGCTGTTCACGATCGGCCGGGACCTCGCCACCGGTGATCCGAGCATCTACGAGGTGCAGGTGGACGGCTCGCGCTGGGCGGCGCGCGGCATAGACAACCTCCCCATCCCCGACAGCATCACGGTGGCCGAGGACCAGGAGGCCTGGGTGTCCGCGGGCGGCACGGTGTGGGCGCAGCAGGCCACCGGTTGGACCAGCCGCGGCCGCGCGTCCGCCTTCTGCACCAACCCCGTCTACCTGGAATAGCGAACCGGCGCCCTCGTCGCGGGCGGGGGCTGTCGTCGAGACCGGCGCCCCCCGTCGCGGGCTGGGCTGTCGTCGAGACCGGCGCCCCCGTCGCGGGCGGGGCTGTCCACAGATCCCGGCTGCCCCTCGCCGAACCGACGCGAGCTCGGCAGGCTGAGGCGGGTGACCGCCGTCCTCGCCTCGCTCGCGGATCTCGTCCTGCCCCGCCATTGCCTGGGCTGCGGGGCGCCGGGCACCGGGCTGTGCGCGGCGTGCGTGCCGCGGCAGCCGCCCCATCCCGTGCCCGCCGGCCTGCCCGTGCTCGCCGCGGCGAGCTACGACGGCGCGGTGCGGTCCGCGCTGCTGGCCTACAAGGAGCGGGGCCGGCGCGACCTGGCCGGCTGCCTGGCGGACCTGCTGGCGCGCTGCGTCGTCACGACGACCTCCTGCGTCACGGCGCCCTGCGTGCTCGTCCCCGTGCCATCCGCGCGCGACGTCGCACGCGGCCGGGGCGGGGACCACATGCTGCGGCTGGCCCGCGCGACCGCGCGACGGTGCCCCGACACCCGCGTCGTCACCCCGCTGCGGCTAGCGCGCTCGGTGCGTGACTCGGCCGGGCTGGGCGCTAGTGCACGCGCGGCAAATCTGCACGGCGCGCTGCGTGCAAGTGCCCCACCATACCCGGCAGCAGCCCTGCTCGTGGACGACATCGTCACGACGGGCGCCACGCTGCGAGAGGCCGCCCGGGCCCTCACCTCGGCCGGCTGGCAGGTGTCCGGAGCTGCGGTTATCGCCGCGACGCAGCGCCGATAAGGATCTTGGCAGCATCGGCGATGAGTCGGCGTGCCGCCTCTGGCACGTCCTCGCGGACCGGTCTACCGTGGGGTTGACCTGACCGAGTAGGCGTATGTCAACTGGGAGGTCGCATGGAAACTGCCCTGGGCATGGAGCTCGTCGTCCGTGGTCGCAACGTCGTCGTTCCGGACCATTACAGGCAACACGTCGCGGAGAAGCTCGGCAAGGTCGAGCGCTACGACCACAAGATCATCCGAACCGACGTCGAGTTGCACCATGAACGAAACCCACGGCAGACCGGCCGTTGCCAGCACGTCGAGATCACCTGCCGCACGCGCGGGCCCGTGGTCCGCGCGGAGGCATGTGCCGAGGACTTCTACAAGGCACTCGATCTTGCCGCCGAGAAGCTGGAGCGCCGGTTCCGGCAGGCCGCCGACCGTCGCCGGGTGCACCATGGCAGGCGAACGCCGCCGTCCATCGCGGAGGTGGCTGCCGACGGCCGCCTGCCGGCGTTCGAGACCGAGGCGGAGTCCCCCGAGGAGCAGCTCGAGGACGGTCCGGGGCGCGTGGTGCGCGAGAAGGAGCACCCGGCCAAGCCGATGACCATCGACCAGGCGCTGTTCGAGATGGAGCTGGTCGGGCACGACTTCTACCTCTTCAGCGACGTCGACACCGGCCGTCCGTCGGTCGTCTACCGCCGGCACGCCTACGACTACGGGATCATCCGCCTGGCCGTCTGACGGCGCTCGACGCGAGTAGCCCGTACCATGGCGCCCGTGGTTCTAGCCAAGCTTCTGCGTGCCGGTGAAGGCAAGATGGTCCGGCGTCTGTCGACGATCGCCGATCACATCGAGACCCTCGAGGACGACTACGTCGATCTCAGCGACGCCGAACTGCGCGCGCTCACCGACACCTTCAAGGAGCGCTACGGCGAGGGCGAGACGCTCGACGACCTGCTGCCGGAGGCGTTCGCCGTCGTGCGGGAAGCCGCGCGCCGCACCCTCGGGCAGTTCCACTACAAGGTGCAGCTCATGGGTGGCGCCGCGATGCACCTCGGCAACATCGCCGAGATGAAGACCGGTGAGGGCAAGACGCTGGTGTCCACCCTGCCGGCTTATCTCAACGCGCTCACCGGCGAGGGCGTGCACATCGTCACGACCAACGACTACCTCGCCTCGCGCGATGCCGACTGGATGGGGCGGGTGCACCGCTTCCTCGGGCTGACGGTCGGGAAGATCCTCAACGAACTGCCGCCGGAGCGGCGCCGCGCGGCGTACGCCTGCGACATCACCTACGGCACGAACAACGAGTTCGGCTTCGACTACCTGCGCGACAACATGGCCTGGTCGCTGGAGGATCTCGTCCAGCGCGGCCACCACTTCGCGATCGTCGACGAGGTCGACTCCATCCTGATCGACGAGGCCCGCACGCCGTTGATCATCAGCGGCCCGGCGGAGGAGAACCAGCGCTGGTACCTCGAGTTCGCGCGCATCGCGCCGCGGCTGCACAAGGACCAGCACTACGAGGTCGAAGAGGGCAAGCGCACCGTCGCGGTCACCGAGGACGGCGTGGCCTTCGTCGAGGACCAGCTCGGCATCGACAACCTCTATGAGGCGGCGAACACCCCCCTCGTCGGTTACCTGAACAACGCGCTGAAGGCCAAGGAGCTGTTCAAGCGCGACCGCGACTACATCGTCACCGACGGTGAGGTCCTCATCGTCGACGAGTTCACCGGCCGCGTCCTGCACGGGCGCCGCTACAACGAGGGCATGCACCAGGCCATCGAGGCGAAGGAGGGTGTGCAGATCCAGCAGGAGAACCAGACGCTGGCCACCATCACCCTGCAGAACTACTTCCGCCTGTACGACAAGCTCTCCGGCATGACGGGTACGGCGCAGACGGAGGCCGCCGAGCTGCACCAGATCTACAAGCTGGGCGTCATCCCGATCCCGACCAACATGGACATGATCCGCGAGGACAAGACGGATCTCATCTACAAGACCGAGGATGCCAAGTTCGCCTCCGTCATCGACGACATCGCAGAGCGGCACGAGGCCGGCCAGCCGGTGCTCGTCGGTACGGCGAGCGTGGCGAAGTCCGAGCGGCTGTCCGGGCTGCTGCTGCGCAAGGGCATCCCCCACGAGGTGCTGAACGCCAAGCAGCACGCGCGGGAGGCCGCCGTGATCGCCAACGCCGGCCGCAAGGGCGCTGTCACGGTGGCCACCAACATGGCCGGCCGCGGGACGGACATCATGCTCGGCGGCAACCCGGAGTTCGCCGCCGACGCTGCCCTGCGCGAGCAGGGCCTCACGCCGGACGAGACGCCGGAGGAGTACGAGGCCGCGTGGCCGGAGACCCTCGAGAAGATCAAGAGCGAAGTCGCACTGGAACACAACGAAGTCGTCTCGCTGGGTGGCCTCTACGTCCTCGGCACCGAGCGGCACGAATCCCGGCGCATCGACAACCAGCTGCGTGGCCGCTCCGGCCGCCAGGGCGACCCGGGGGAGTCCCGCTTCTACCTCTCCCTCGGCGACGACCTGATGGTCCGCTTCAACGGCGAGCGGGTCGCGGCGATGATGAACCTGCTGCGCCTGCCCGAGGACGTGCCGATCGAGGCACGGGCCGTGTCCAAGGCCATCCAGTCCGCGCAGACGCAGGTCGAGCAGCAGAACTTCGAGATCCGCAAGAACGTGCTGAAGTACGACGAGGTACTCAACAAGCAGCGCACCGTCATCTACGCCGAGCGGCGCACGGTGCTCGAGGGCGCCGACCTGTCCGACCAGATCCGGCCGATGATCGACGACGTCGTGCGCGGCTACGTCGAGGGCGCCACGTCGTCCGGCTATGCGGAGGAGTGGGACCTCGAGCAGCTGTGGACGGCGCTCAGGACGCTGTACCCCGTCTCGCTGAGCATCAACGAGGCCATCGAGCAGGCCGGCGGCGCGAAGACCGACCTGACCCGTGAGTTCCTCCTGGAGGAGCTCACGGCTGACGCGCAGGCTGCCTACGACGCGCGTGAGGAGGACCTCGGCGCCGAGGTGCTGCGTGAGCTGGAGCGGCGCGTGCTGCTGTCGGTGCTGGATCGCAAGTGGCGTGAACACCTCTACGAGATGGACTACCTGCAGGAGGGGATCGGGCTGCGCGCCATGGCGCAGCGTGACCCCCTGGTCGAGTACCAGCGCGAGGGCTTCGACATGTTCGCGGCGATGATGGACGCGATCAAGGAGGAGTCGGTCGGCTTCCTCTTCAACCTGGAGGTCCAGGTCGAGGAGCCCGGAGAGTCCGAGGCGGACGAGATCATCCCGGCGGAGGTGCCGCAGCAGCTCGACCTGTCGCTGCTCAAGGCCGCACAGGAGGAGCACGAGACGTCCGGCAACGGGCACGCGCCGCACATCAGGGCCAAGGGGCTCGACCGCGACCGCACCGAGAAGCCGCTGGTGTACAGCGCGCCGGAGCTCGGCTCGGAGGCCCCGGCGGTGCAGACGACCTCGGGCGACAAGACGGCCACCGGCAGTGGATCGCCCACCGCGCGGCGCCAGCAGACCCGTAGCGGCAACCCGAACCGCGGCGCCCGTGGCAACAAGGGATCCAAGCGCAAGCGGTAACGCGGCTCCGCCGCGGATCAGCCGAGCTGCAAGCGGGTACAGCGCCACCGCCCGTCGCGCACCTCGAGGCGCATCGCGACGGCACGCACCCGCGGGCCGGCTTGCACCGTCGCGCAGAGTTCGGCCACGCGCTCGGCCGGCTCCGCGGCGCGGACGGAGCGGACACTCGCGGCAGCGATCCAGTGCCGGCGGTGCCGCGCCGCCGCGCGCTCGAAATCCGCGCCGAGGCCGTTGCCGACCGACGGGCTCACCAGGGCGGCCAACTGCTGGAGCGGTCGCTTGCCGCCGGCCGTCTCGATGATCCCGACGAGCAGTCGCCGGCCCCACAGCGCCGGGTCCGGCAGGTCGCTGCGCCGAGGCCGGACGGTCGGCTGGGGCCGCGCCGGCCGCTCGAAGGGCAGCGGCCGGTCCAGCGCCCCGACACGATGGAGGGTCGGCACCTCGTCGTCGAAGGGGGGCTCTCGGCGTGGGGCCGGGCGGACGGTCAACGGTCGCTGCGTGCGCGCGGATTGCTCTGACGCGTCCGATTGCTCCGACTCGTCCAACGGGGGCACCAGTGCCAGGGCCGGGGTCGTCATCGTGCGGTGCCCTCCTCGGTCGGCGAGCTCAGGACCTGGCCGGGTCGGATGAGCGCGGGGTCGGCGCCGATCACCGCGCGGTTGGCGGCGTACCAGCGCGGCCACGCTTCGGCGATCTCGGCGGATGTGGCGTCGGGGCCGAGTCGGGTTGCGGCGATCCGCCAGAGCGAGTCGCCCGCCTGGACGGTGACGTGTGCGGCGTCCGGCTGCGTGCCGTCGGTCTGCGGGCCGTCCGCACTGGCCCGGGCGCTGCTGGCCGGCGTATTGCTGGCCGGCCACGAGGGGGCCGGCAGCGTGGCCCCAGCGGTTGGTGCCGGTGCGGGTGTCGATGCTCCGCCCGGCTGCGCGCCGGCGGCGACCGGGGCCAGCAGGACGCCGAGGCCCGTCGCGCCGGCTGCCAGCCGGTAGACCGCACGCGGCAGTAGCGTCCGCGACGCCGCCCGTGCCAGCCGTCCGCCCGCGCCTGGGACCTGCGCAGCCGCAAGGGCCACCAACCCGACGGCCAGCCAGGCCGCGACACACCAGAGCAGGGCGCCGCACAGCGTCGTTGCGGCGGCGTCCGCCCCGACCTCGGTGACCCAGGCATGCGGCGCGGCCAGCCGGTGCAGCAGCCCCGGCAGGTCCGGGGGCATCCGGCTCAGGACCGCGAGGTCGGCCAGCACGAGACCCATGAACCGCCACGGCGACGACCGCATCGACAACCCCCAAACATTACGTTTGTATGTGTTTGCCTTCATACGCGTCCACTAGACGCTGGTCAACTTGCCAGCGGGAGCTGTGGAGAAGGTCAGCGCCCATCGCGTCGCGCAGCGGCCGCGTCGCGCAGCGGCCGCACAGCGATGGCGGCTGCGCCCGGCGGGCGTGACCCGGCGCGGCACCGTTCGGGATAATGCTGCGCGAGCGGTCACCGGGCGAGCGGTCACCGGGCGAGCGGGAGGTTGGCGATGCGATGGGAAGCGCTGTTCGCCGATCTGGACGCCCAGGCCGACGCGCTGGAGCAGGCCGAGCGAGCCGCCGAGGTGGAGGAGCGGGCGCGAATCGAGGTCGCCGGCTTGGCATTGATCGATCGGCTGCGCCCGGCAGTCGGCACCGAGCTGCGGCTCCGCTGCACCGGCGGGCTCTCGCTGGGCGGCACGCTGGCCCGGACCGGCCCCGACTGGGTGCTCGTCGACGAGCCGGCGGGGCGGGAGGCGGTCGTGTCGCTGGCCGCGGTTCTAAGCATCGGTGGGCTGGGCCGCGTGTCCGCGGCGCCCGGCTCCGGCGGCGTGGTGGAGTCCCGGCTGGGGCTGCGGCACGCGCTGCGCGGAATCGCCCGCGACCGCTCGCCGGTGTTGCTCTGCCTTGCCGACGGCTCGACAGTCGGCGGCACGATCGACCGGGTGGGCGCCGATTTCGTCGAGGCCGCCCTGCACCCGGCCGGCGAGATGCGGCGCCGGGATGCGGTCCGGGAGGTCCAGCTGATCCCGCTCGCCGCGGTGGTGGCGGTGCGCCGCGAGGCGTGAGGCTCGGCGATACCGGCGGGTACGGGCGGGCTGGCGGCTCAGGCCTCGGTGTCTGCCTCGAGGAACGGGTGCTCCGCTACGAATTGGCGGGTCTGGTCGTACATCCGAGCGATGTAGCTCTCCAGTTTTTCCCGCTCGACGCGCCACTGCCCGCGGCCGCCGACCTTGATGGCCTCCAGATCACCGCTGCGCACCAGCGCGTACGTCTGCGAGGCGGAGATGTTGAGCATCTCGGCGACGTCGGCCAGGGTCAGGAAGCGCGGGGTGGCCATGACGGCGGTGCGGTCCTTTCGGCTCGAATCCGCGGGCTCGAATGTTGCGGGGGCCCGCTGATCAGTGTGGCAGCCCAGTGCCCCTGCGATCGTATTGTCCACAACGCATCCGGGCGGTACTTAGACAGGTATGCCCGGGTCGGGCACTATGTCCGGCGTGACCGCCTCCTCCCCGACGCCACGGCGCGTGCAGACCCCGAGCTGGCTCGATCCGCGGCTCCTTCTCGGTCTCGCGCTGGTCCTCGGCTCCGTACTGGTCGGGGCCAAGGTCGTTACTGCAGCGAATCACAGCTACCGCATGCTCGCCGTGAACCGCGACCTCGCTGCCGGCACCGTCCTGAGCGCCGGCGAACTCAGCACCGTGCACGTGCGCCTGTCGTCCTCCGGTCGCGGGGCGTACCTGGACAACGCCGATGACGCCGTCGGCCGCCGCCTGAACCGGGCGCTGGCGCGCGGTGAGCTGGTGCCGGCGGCGGCCGTCGCGACGCCGGCGGCGCTGACAACGGTGACGATCCCGTTCGGAGCGGACGCGGCACCGGCCCTTGCGCCCGGGCAGCGCATGCGGATCTGGCTGTCCACCAAGGCCTGCCCCTCGGCGGTGCTGCTCGCCGACGTCACCGTTCAAGCCGTCCACACCTCCGGCGGCGGCTCGTTCTCCTCGGCCGGCGGGCAGAACGTCGTGGTGAGCGTCGAACCGGAGCTCGCCACGCGGGTCGTGGACGCGCTCGCCCAGGACGGGGCGACGATCCGGGCCGGAGTGCTCAGCGGGCCGCGAGCGCCCGCGGCGAACGCCGACCTGCCGGACCTCTCCGGCTGCCGGGCGCCCGCCTCATGAAGCTGCCCCTGCTGACGGCGGCCGACGGCGCGGCGTGGGAGGCCACCCTCGTCGCCGCGCTCGAGCGGGACCCACACGGCGTCGCCATCGCCCGGCGCTGCGTCGACGTCGTGGAGCTGATGGCGGTGGCCGCGGCAGGGCAGGGTCGAGCCGCGTTGCTGGCCGCCGGGCTGCGCCGCCTGGATGCGGATGCCGTGGACCGGCTGGTCGCCGCTGACGTCGTACCGGTGGGCGTAGTGCCCCGTGGCGACGTCCCCGCCGAGGAGCGGCTGCGTGCCGCGGGCATCGTGCACGTGGTCCCGGACGATGCCGACCCTCGCGTAATCGCGTCGGTGGTAGTCGAAGCGGTCGCGCAACACGGCGCCCCGGCTCGCCCGGCGCGAATGTTCGCCGACCCGCTGACCTCGATGCCGATCCCCCCGGGCACCGGGCCGGTGGTGCCGACCGGCGCATCCGATCGACACGGCTCGGTGATAGCGGTATGGGGGCCGACCGGCGCACCGGGGCGCACTACGGTAGCCGTCACCCTGGCCGACGAGATCGCGCGGATGGGCGTGCCGAGCCTGCTCATCGATGCGGACGTCTACGGCGGCACCGTCGCCGCCGTGCTCGGCGTGCTGGACGAGTCGCCCGGCCTCGCGGCCGCGTGCCGGCTGAGCGGCACCACCCGGTTGGATGCGGCCGCGCTTGCCGCGCTGTGCTGGGAGCTGAGCCCGACGCTGCGCGTGCTCACGGGCATCCCGCTCGCCCAGCGGTGGCCCGAGTTGCGCGCGGCGGCGGTGGAGCCGGTGCTCGCCGCGGCTCGTAGTCTCGCGGACTTCGTCGTGCTGGACTGCGGGTTCGCGCTCGAGACCGACGAGGAGCTCTCCTACGACT
>JAVHVL010000204.1:0-7566 GCA_032160565.1 Pseudonocardiales bacterium
CAAGCGGTCGCTGGTGGTGCTGTTCAGCGCGCTGGACACCGCGGCGGACACCGGGTTGCTCCCCGCGGCACGTGCGCTGGCCGCGCGTCACGAGCTGGTGGTCGCGTCCGTCGCCGATCCGTCCGTCGCAGCGCTGGCCGCGGCCCGGGGCGACGCCGCGGACGTCTACACCGCCGCGGCCGCCGAACTCTCCGCGGCCGCGCGGCGGGCCGTGAGCGAGCAGCTACTGAAGCTCGGCGCCACGGTCGTCGACTCCCCCGCGGACGTCTTCGCCTCGCACGTCACCGATGCCTACCTCGACCTGAAGGCCGCGGGTCGCCTCTGACGCGCGGTCAGGCGACCGGCAGGGCGTCGCCGCGCTCCTCGGCACTGACGTCTCCCGTGGCGCCGGCCCGCACGCCGCGGCGCCCCAGCACGACGACGTACGCCAGGAACGCCACCTCGGCCAGCGCACCGATCCCGATCCGGGCCGCGGTCGGCAGTCCGGACGGCGTCACGAACGCCTCGATCACGCCGGAGACGAGCAGCACCCCGATCAGCCCCAGTGCCACCACGCCGGCCACCCGGCCCGCCTCGGCCAGCGCCCTCGATCGCGGCAGCGCACCCGGCGCGACCCACGCCCAGCCGGTGCGCAGGCCGATCCCGGCCGAGATGAACACGGCGGTGAGCTCGAGCATCCCGTGCGGCAGGATCAGCCCGAAGAACACGCCCGGCTTGCCCGCACCGAGCATCGCCCCGCCGACGATGCCCAGGTTCAGCGTGTTCTGCCACATCACGTAGAGCGTGCCGACGAGGGTGACGCCGAGGAACAGCGCCAGCGCGCTGACGAGCGCATTGTTCGTCCACACCTGCGCGGCGAAGGCCCGGGCCGGATGCGCGGAGTAGTAATCCTTGAACTCGCGGTCGACGAGCTGCCGGATGTTGTCGGACGGGATCACCCGGGTGAGGCGGTCGGGGTGATCGCGCAGCCAGAGCATCATCGCGGCGGCAACGCCCAGGTTCGCGACCAGCATGCCGACCCACCAGCGCCACGTGCGGTAGACGGCCACCGGGAAGTCGACCGTGACGCCGCGCGCGAGCGCCGACCAGCCGGAGGTGCGGCTACCGCCGACCGTGGCCGCGCGGCCGCGTGACAGCAGCCCGGACAGCCGCGCCGCCAACGCCGGGTCGGGTGTGCGCGATTGGACGAGGGCGAGGTGCGTTGCGATGCGCCGATAGAGGACGACGAGTTCGTCGGCCTCGCTGCCGGTGAGGCGCCGCCGCCGGGCAAGCACGTCGAGGCGCGCCCACTCCGCCGAGTGGCGGGCGATGAAGGAGTCGACGTCCACGGTGCGGCCGAGTCTATGGTTCGGGAGTGTCCAGCGCGCCGACCGAGCTGACGTCCGGCGAGGGCGTGGCGTTCGAGCTCAACCACGCGGGCGTCGGCTCGCGGCTGGTGGCCGCGGTGATCGACCTGGTGATCCAGCTCGTCACCCTGTCCGTGCTGTTGTTCTTCACCGCCCAAGTGGCGGGCGGCGCCGACCCGGCGGCGATCACCGCGGTGATCCTCGTCGAGGTGATCCTGGTCCTGGCCGGGTATCCCGTCCTGCTGGAGTGGCTCGCGAACGGGCGCACGATCGGGAAGTTGTGGCTGGGGCTGCGGGTGGTGCGCGACGACGGCGGCCCCATCGGTTTCCGGCAGGCGCTGGTGCGCGGGCTGGCCGCGTTGCTGCTGGAGAAACCCGGGCTGTTCGCGCCGTTCTCGACGACCGTCGGCGTGCTGACGATGATCTTCAGCGCGCGCGACAAGCGCCTCGGCGACATGATGGCCGGGACGTTCGTGCTCAACGAGCGCGCCGGCCCGAAGCAGGCGCTGCTCGCCCGCGAGTTCACCGTCCCGTACCAACTGCAGCCGTGGGCGGCAGCTCTCGACCTCAGCCGGCTGGACGACCAGCTCGCCCTCGGCGTGCGGCAGTTCGTGGTGCGCGCGGCGCAGATGACGCCCGCCGCGCAGCGCTCGCTCGGCGACGACCTGCGGGCGCGCGTCGAAGCGGTGACCACGCCGCCGCCCCCGCCGGGTACGCCGACGCCGTGGATGCTGGTGTCGGTGCTCGCCGAGCGCCGCCGGCGAGCCGAGCTGGCCGCGCCGCACAGCCCGCCGCCGTACGGGCTGCCGCAGCAACCATATGGGGCGGCGCCGCAGTACGGTCCGGTGCAGCCGTACGGTCCGCCGCAATACGGCCCCGCGCAGCGGCACGGTCCGCAGCAATACGGTCCGGTGCAGCCGTACGGTCCACCGCAATACGGCCTCGCGCAGCCGCGGGCGGCGGACGCGGGTGCAGCTCCGCCGGACGCCCCGCCGTCGCCGTTCGCCCCACCGGGCTGAGTTCACCGGCCGGATGACCGGTTTCGTTCTTGATCTATCGCCACGGCGTTGGCACTGGTACAGATTGTCCCGTCTGTCCAGGCTCGCTCGCGGAGGTCATCGTGTTCAGATCGCGTGTCCCGCTCGTCACCGCAGTCGTCGCCGGCGTGCTGGGGGTAGTTCTCGCCACCGCAGCCCCGGCCTCCGCGGCGGGTGCCAGGTACGTCGCGCTGGGCGACTCGTACTCCTCCGGCGTAGGGTCCGGCAGCTACACCTCCTCCAGCGGCAGCTGCCTACGCAGCACGCTGGCCTACTCGCAGCTCTGGGCGAACACCCACGCGCCGGCGTCGTATGTCTCGCTGGCCTGCTCCGGCGCGAAGACCACCGACGTCAATGCCAACCAGCTCTCCGCACTCAGCACGAGCACCACCCTGGTCAGCATCACGATCGGCGGCAACGACGTCGGCTTCGCGCAGGTCATGCAGGACTGCGTCATCTACGGCACGTCAACCTGCGTCAACGAGGTGAATGCGGCGGAGAACAAGGCTCGGACGGCACTGCCGGGTTGGCTCAACACGACGTACGACGGCATCCGCGGCCACGCGCCGAACGCGAAGGTCGTCGTGCTCAGCTACCCGCGCTTCTACCACGACCTCTGGTACTGCGTGGGGCTGAGCAGCACGTCACGTAACAAGATCAACGAAGGCGCCGACGTGCTCGACGGCGTGGTCCAGACCGCCGCGGCGGGGCACGGCTTCACCTTCGCGGACGTGCGCTCGCGGTTCGCCGCGGGGCACGAGATCTGCGACGGCGCCTCGTGGCTGCACTCGGTGGACTGGGGCAACCTCACGCAGTCCTACCACCCGACCGCGGCCGGCCAGTCCGGTGGCTACCTGCCCGCGTTCGCGGCAGTGGCCGGCGCCTGAGCGATCAACCGCCGGCGACGGACCATCAAACGGGGGCGACGGAGCGATCAACCGGGGGCGACGGAGCGATCAGCCGCCGGCGACGGAGGGCAGCACCAGCACCTCGGCGCCCGCGGCGACGGGAGCGGCCAGCCCGCCACTGCGGCGCGCGTCCTCGCCGTCGACGTACACGTTCACGAAGCGGCGCAGCTCGCCCTGTTCGTCGCGGATCCGCCGGGCAAGTGCGGGCTGCTGCTCGTCCAGCGCGTCGAGCACGTCGCGCAGCGTGCCGCCGTCGCCGAGCGGCACGTCGACGGACGACGCGCCGCCGCTGAACTGCCGCAACGCCCCGGGGAGCACCACCCTGGTCACGGCGCGCCTCAGCCGACCGTCGCCGCGCGGACGCACAGCACGTCGGGCAGGTGAGCGGCGACCTGGGTCCAGTGCTCCCCCTCGTCGGCGCTGGCGTAGACCTCGCCGCCGCGCGTGCCGAAGTAGAGGCCGGCTGGATCGGCATCGTCGACGGTGAGCGCGTCGCGCAGCACGATCCCGTAGAAGTCCTGCTGCGGCAGCCCGTCGGTGAGCGGCGACCACGACTTGCCGGCGTCCTCGGTGCGATAGACGCGGCAGGCCAGCTCCGGCGGCATTCGCCGCGCGTCGGCGCTGACCGGGAAGTTGTACGCGACGCCGGCGCGGCGCGGGTGCGTGGCCATCGCGAAGCCGAAGTCGGTGGGCAGCGGGTCCGCGATCGACGTCCAGGTGAGGCCCTCGTCGTCGCTGCGGTAGACGCCGTGGTGGTTCTGCAGGAACAGCCGCTGCGGATCGAGCGGATCGCGGGCCACCTTGTGGACGCACTGCCCGAACTCCGGCCACGGGTCCGGCATGAAGTACGCCTTCACCCCGGTGTTCGACGCCTGCCACGACGCGCCGCCGTCCTCCGTGCGGTACACCCCGCCGGTGGACATCGCCACGAGCAGCCGCTGGGGATCCGTCGGGTGCGGCAGGACGGTGTGGATCGCCGCCCCACCGAAGCCCGCGCCCCACTCGGGTCGGTGCGGGTGGTCCCACAGCGCGCGGACGAACTCGAAGTGCTCACCGCGGTCCTCGCTGCGGAACAGCCCCTGCGGCTCGCTGCCCGCCCACACGACGTCCGGCTCGCAGGGCGAGGGGGCCAGCTGCCACACCCGCCCGAGTGGCTGGCCGGTGTCCTCCGGAAAGGCCACCGCGCCCTTCTCCGGCTCCTGCCAGGTGGCGCCGAGGTCGTCGCTGTGGAACACCGAGGGGCCCCAGTGCTCGCTGGTGGCCGAGGCCAGCAACCGCGGAGTAGCGCCCCGGGTGTCGATCGCCACCGCGTACACGCCGGTCATCGGGAACTGCAGATCCGACATCTGCCAATCGCTGCGCTTCTGGTCGCTGCGGGCCAGCAGCAGCCCCTTGGCCGTGCCGATCGCGAGGAGTACGTCGCTCATGCCAAGCAGACTGGCACGCGCCTACGACAGCGGCCAGCCCCATCGCGCGATTGCCACGGCGGTCCCCCCGGTGCCACGCTGAGACGCCCGCTGAACAGGGACGGGGGCCAGCGTGACGGTCGGCAGCGATACGAGGGACGACACCCGCGCTCGCGCGGCGCTGGCGGGCGTGCTCAGCTTCGGCGTCGCCGTAGCAGTGGCGCTCGGCCTGTACGCGAAGGTGCACCATCCCGCCCTGCGGCCGCTGTTCCTGCTCGGGTTCTCCGGCATGTTGCAGATGAAGGCGTGGCTGGCCACGGGTGCGGCCGTCCTCGTGTTGGTGCAGCTCACGACCGCACTGTGGATGTGGGGGCGGCTGCCGGGCGGCGGCGCCGCGCCTGCGTGGCTCGGGTTCGCGCACCGGTGGAGCGGCGGCGTGGCCTTCGTGCTGACGGTGCCCGTGGCGCTGCACTGCGTCTGGTCGCTCGGCTTCGTCACGTCTACGCCGAGGGTGCTGGCGCACGGCATCCTCGGCTGCGCGTTCTACGGCGCGTACGCCGCGAAGATGCTGGGGCTGCGCCTGCGCGGCTTGCCGGGATGGGCGTTGCCCGTGCTCGGCGGGTCGGTGTTCGCACTGTTCGTCCTGCTCTGGCTGACGTCCGCGCTGTGGTTCTTCACCCGCGCCGGCCTGCCCCTCACCTGATCCGGAGCCGAGATGTCCGAGCTCGTCCTGACCCGCCGATCGGCGTTGCGCGGGTCGCTCGTCGCGATCATCGGCGGCGTCGGCGGCTACCTCATCGCGCGCAACAGTGCCGCGGCCCGTGCCAAGGCGGGCACGACCGCCGCCAATGCGTACGGCCCGAGCACCCAGCACGGCGGGGCGTTGCTGGCGTCCGTCGACAAGGTGCCCGTCGGTGGCGGGCTGATCCTGGACAACCCGGCCATCGTGCTCACCCGCACACCGGGTAACGAGGTGCACGCCTTCTCGGCGGTGTGCACGCATCAGGGGTGCACCGTCAACAAGGTCGCCGGCGGCACGATCGACTGCCCGTGCCACGGCAGCAGGTTCGACGCCGCAACGGGTGCGGTCGTCACCGGACCCGCTGCGCGCCCGCTGCCCGCCGTCGCGGTCACCGTTCGAGGAGGGAACGTGTACACCTCATGATCAGGCGACTGCTGGTGAGCGCGCCGACGCTGCTGTGGCTGCTGGCTGCCGGCTTCGCGGTGGGCACGCTGATCGCCCTGCGATGAGGCAGGCCGCCCTTCCAGCAGCCGCTCGGCCGTTGCCCTTCTCCGCTGGTAGCCGCTCGGCCGTCGCCTTTCCCCGCTGGTAGCGGCTTTCGATGCCGAAAGCGACCACAGGCGGGGAAAGGCGGGCTCGGTCAGTAGCGGTAGTGCTCCGGCTTGTACGGGCCGGCGATGTCGACGCCGATGTACTCCGCCTGCGCCTTGGTCAGAGTTGTCAGCCTGGCGCCGACGGCCTCCAGGTGCAGCCGGGCCACCTTCTCGTCCAGGTGCTTCGGCAGCGTGGTGACCGTGGGCTTGCCGTCGACCAGGTACGCCTCGGGGTTCTTGTGGATCTCGATCTGCGCGATCGTCTGGTTGGAGAACGACGCCGACATCACGAAGCTCGGGTGGCCGGTGGCGTTGCCCAGGTTCAGCAGGCGCCCCTCCGACAGCACGATGATCGAGTGGCCATCGGCGAAGCGCCACTCGTGCACCTGCGGCTTGACCTCGATCTTCTGGATGCCGGGCACCTTCGCCAGCCCCGCCATGTCGATCTCGTTGTCGAAGTGGCCGATGTTGCCGACGATCGCCTGGTGCTTCATCTGGGCCATGTGGTCGGCCATGATGATGTCCTTGTTGCCCGTCGTGGTGATGAAGATGTCGCCCTTGGTGATGACGTCGTCGAGGGTGACGACCTCGAGGCCGTCCATCGCCGCCTGCAGCGCGCAGATCGGGTCGACCTCGGTCACGACGATGCGCGCACCCTGGCCACGCAGCGACTCGACGGAACCCTTGCCGACATCGCCGTAACCGCACACGACGGCGAGCTTGCCGGCGATCATCACGTCGGTGCCGCGGTTGATGCCGTCCACGAGCGAGTGGCGGCAGCCGTACTTGTTGTCGAACTTGCTCTTGGTGACGGAGTCGTTGACGTTGATCGCGGGGAACAGCAGCGTGCCGGCCTTCTCGAACTCGTAGAGCCGGTGCACGCCGGTGGTGGTCTCCTCGGTGACGCCGATGATGTTGGCGCCCATCCGGGTGTACTTGCCGGGGTGCTCGGCGAGCGAGCGGCGCAGCACGTCGAGGATGATCGCGTACTCCTCGGAGTCGTTCTCATCCGCCTGCGGGACGACGCCGGCGGCCTCGTACTCGGTGCCCATGTGGATCAGCAGGGTGGCGTCGCCGCCGTCGTCGACGATCGAGTCCGCGCCGGAGCCGTCAGGCCAGGTCAGCATCTGCTCGGTGCACCACCAGTACTCCTCGAGCGTCTCGCCCTTCCAGGCGAACACCGGAATGCCCTGCGGATTCTCCGGCGTGCCGTTCCTGCCGACGACGATCGCGGCCGCGGCGTGGTCCTGGGTCGAGAAGATGTTGCAGCTGACCCAGCGCACGTCAGCGCCGAGCGCGGTGAGCGTCTCGATGAGGACGGCGGTCTGGACCGTCATGTGCAGCGAGCCGGCGATACGCAGGCCCTTGAACGGCTGTGCCTTGCCGAATTCGTCGCGGAGCGACATCAGGCCCGGCATCTCGTGCTCGGCCAGCCGGATCTGGTGCCGGCCGAAACCGGCCAGCGACAGGTCGGCCACGGCGAAGTCGACGCCGTTCACAGATTGCAGCTTCTGGGACATGAAGAAGGGCACCC
>JAVHVL010000018.1:0-5963 GCA_032160565.1 Pseudonocardiales bacterium
GAGGCCCGCGAAGCCAGGGCCCGCGGTGCCGTCATCGCGGCCGCGGTCCGCGACGCCGCCCAGCGTGCCCTGCTGCACATCGGCGACTCCGTGGCCGCCGCGGTGGTCGAGCGCGACGCCGCGCAGCAGGCGCGGGTGGTCCGCGAGGGGGAGCTGCTGACCCTGCGCGGCCGCACCCGCGAGCTGGCCGAGGAGCTCGCCCGGCTCACCGACGAGGTGCACCGCGACGAGATCATGCGAGCCGAGCAGCGGCTGCGCATCGAACAGCTCGAGGCGCGGGCCGTCGAGGAGTACGGCGTCGAGGTCGAGGCGCTGACCGCGGAGTACGGCCCCGACCAGCCCTGCCCGCCCAGCGCGGTCGAGTCGGCCGAGTACGAGCAGGCCCGCGAACGTGGCGAGCAGGTCGTCGCGCCGCAGCCGGGGCCGTTCCACCGCCCGACGCAGGAGAAGCGGGCCGCCCGCGCCGAGCGCGATCTCGCGTTGCTGGGCAAGGTGAACCCACTGGCGCTCGAGGAGTTCGCGGCGCTGGAAGAGCGGCACCAGTTCCTGTCCACCCAGCTCGAGGACCTCAAGGCCACCCGCCGCGACCTGCTCACCGTCGTCAAGGAGGTCGACGAGCGCATCCTCGAGGTGTTCACCAGCGCCTACCACGACGTCGCGCGCGAGTTCGAGATCGTGTTCGCGACCTTGTTCCCCGGCGGGGAGGGGCGCTTGGTCCTGACCGAGCCGGACGACATGCTGCTGACCGGTATCGACGTCGAGGCCCGCCCCCCGGGCAAGAAGGTCAAGCGGCTGTCACTGCTGTCCGGCGGCGAGCGCTCGCTCACCGCCGTCGCGTTGCTCGTCGCGATCTTCCGCGCGCGCCCCAGCCCGTTCTACGTCATGGACGAGGTCGAGGCCGCCCTGGACGACGTCAACCTCGGCCGGTTGATCTCGCTGATCGCGGAGCTGCGGGCCAGCAGCCAGATCATCATCATCACCCACCAGAAGCGGACGATGGAGATCGCGGACTCCCTGTACGGCGTGACCATGCGCGGCGACGGCGTCACCCAGGTGATCAGCCAGCGCCTGCGCGACGCCGAGGGCGAGGCGCTCGCCGCGTCGCGCTGAGTGTCACGCTGAGCGCCGCGCTGACGGGCGCGGTCCTGGCCTATCCGACTGTGAGTTCAACGAGCCGATTGCAGGGAATTGGACCTTGTCGCCTACCTTAGTGGGGTGACGAAGCCGAGTTTCTCTCCTCGACCTCGCCGGATGTGGGTCGCGCTGGCCCTGATCGCCGGTGCCTCCCTCGCCCTCGCGGCGTGCTCCTCAGGGGGCGGTGGCAAGACCGGGTCCACGGTCACCGTGACCGCGAGCTCGAGCGCATCAGCCCCGTCGTCGAGCTCGAGCGCGTCGGCGTCCGCCAGCCCCAAGCCGGGCAAGCCCGTGCACGTATCGCTGAACATCGGTGACGGCGGCCAGGTCGGCGTGGGCATGCCGATCATCGCCACGTTCAAGGTGAAGGTGAGGAGCGCGGTCGCCTTCCAGCAGGCCACCAAGGTGACCGTGAACAACACGCCCGCCGATGGTCGCTGGTTCTTCGAGTACTCCGACCCGGCCAGCGGTCACGTCATGGAGGCGCACTACCGCCTGAAGGACTACTGGCCGGCGCATGCCCAGATCCACATGGACCTGCCGGTGAAGGGGCTGTCCGCGGGTAGCGGCCTGACGTTCGACAACAGCCTGACCCTTGACTTCTCGACCGGCGCCGCGAACATCTCGACCGTCGACGACTCGACCCACACGATCACTGTGACGAGCGACGGCAAGACGTGGGGCAAGTTCCCGGTGTCCTTGGGCGCCGCGAACACGCCGACCGCGCGCGGCGTCAAGGTGATCATGGAGAAGGGCGCGAGCATCTGCATGAGCGGCCCGGGCTACCACGAGTGCGGCGTCAAGTACACGCAGCGCCTCACCTACGGCGGCGAGTACCTGCACGCCGCGCCGTGGAACACCGCCCACATCGGCAACTTCGACTCGTCCAACGGCTGCACCAACCTCACCACAGCCGCCGCGCTGAAGCTCTACAACTTCCTCGAGGTCGGCGACGTCGTGACCTACCCGAACGCCAACGGGCCGAAGATGCAGCTCGGCCAGGGCTATGGCGACTGGAACGTGCCGTGGTCGCAGTGGGCCACCGGAGGGGCCGCACGAACCGTCTGACCCGCCACCGGAGGTCCGGCCCGACGGGCTGAGACAATGACCGGGTGATCTATGTCTGGATTGCCGTGGCCGTCGTCGTCCTGGCCGTCGTGCTGGTCGCGGGGCTCGTCGTCCCGCGCCGGCGCCGTGGTTCCGCTCCACCGCCTGCTCCGGGCGTGGACTACCGCCCTGGCGTCGGTGACGACGCCGAAGTCCCGCGCGACACGCCGACCCGTTCGGTGGGCACGGTCGCCGAACTCACTCGGGAACCTGCGGCGCCGGTCGTCGAGACCCCCGAGCCGACCGCGGGCCGCCTGCTGCGGCTGCGGGCCCGGCTGGCCCGCTCGCATTCGACGCTCGGCCGCGGCCTGCTCTCGGTGCTGTCCCGCGAGGAGCTGGACGACGAGGCGTGGGAGGACGTCGAGGAGGCCCTGCTCACCGCCGATGTGGGGGTCGGGGCCACCACGGAGATCGTCGAGCGGCTGCGCACCCGTACCAAGGTGCTGGGCACCCGCTCGCAGGGTGAACTGCGGGCACTGCTGGCCGACGAACTCGTTACCGCGCTGCAGCCGGAGATGGATCGCTCGCTGCACACGCTGCCGTCCACCGACCGCCCGGCGGTCATCCTGGTCGTCGGTGTCAACGGCACCGGCAAGACCACGACCTGCGGCAAGCTGGCCCGCGTACTCGTCGCGGACGGGCGCACCGTGCTGCTGGGCGCCGCGGACACGTTCCGTGCCGCGGCCGCCGACCAGCTGGAGACGTGGGGCTCGCGTGTCGGCGCGGAAACCGTCCGCGGCCCGGAGGGCGGCGACCCGGCCAGCGTGGCCTTCGAGGCGGTGAAGCGCGGCATCGAGGCCGAGGTCGACGCGGTGCTCATCGACACCGCGGGGCGGCTGCACACCAAGGTCGGGCTGATGGACGAGCTGGGCAAGGTGAAGCGGGTCGTGGAGCGACAGGGGCCGGTGGACGAGACGCTGCTGGTGCTCGACGCCACCACCGGGCAGAACGGCCTGACCCAGGCACGGGTCTTCACCGAGGTCGTCGACGTCACCGGCATCGTGCTCACCAAGCTGGACGGCACGGCCCGCGGTGGAATCGTCATCAGCGTGCAGCGCGAGCTGGGGGTCCCGGTGAAGCTCGTCGGGCTTGGGGAGGGCGCCGACGACCTCGCGCCGTTCGACCCCGAGCAGTTCGTGGACGCGCTGCTCGGCGAACCGGCGTGATCGCGGTACACCGTGGGCGCAGTACGCCCGCCATGCACCGGAATCTCGCGTGAAGGCCCTCTACAAGCCCGCGGGCGCGCCGGGGTTCGAGTTCACCGACCGCCCCGAGCCGGAGGCCGGGCCGGACGAGGTGAAGATCCGCGTGCTGCGCACCGGGATCTGCGGCACCGACCTGCACATCGAGTCCTGGGATGCCTGGGCGGCGAGCGCGGTGAATGCGCCGCTGATCCCCGGGCACGAGTTCTGCGGTGAGGTCGTCGCGGTCGGTGCGGGCGTCCGGGACGTGCGGGTGGGGGATCAGGTGTCCGGCGAAGGGCACATCGTGTGCGGCACCTGCCGCAACTGCCGCGCCGGGCGCCGCCACCTGTGCATCCGCACCTCCGGCGTCGGGGTGAACCGCGACGGTGCCTTCGCCGAGTATGTCGTGCTGCCCGAATCGAACGTCTGGGTCCACCACCAGCCCATCGATCCCGAGCTGGGCGCGATCTTCGACCCGTTCGGCAACGCCGTGCACACCGCGCTGTCCTTCCCGCTGGTCGGCGAGGACGTGCTCATCACCGGCGCCGGCCCCATCGGGCTGATGGCCGCGGAGGTGTGCCGCCACGTCGGTGCCCGCTTCGTCGTGATCACCGACGTCAGCCAGTACCGCCTGGGGCTCGCCCGCGAGATGGGGGTGGATCTCGCCCTCGACGTCTCCCGCGAGTCGATCGCCGACGCGCAGCGCGTCCTCGGCATGGTGGAGGGCTTCGACGTCGCGCTCGAGATGAGCGGCCACCCGACCGCGCTGCCTGAGATTCTGGCCAACCTCAACCACGGCGGCCGGGTGGCGATGCTCGGGCTGCCCAGCGCGCCGATCGAGGTGGAATGGGCGAAGGTCGTCACACACATGATCACCATCAAGGGCATCTACGGGCGGGAGATGTTCGAGACCTGGTACGCGATGAGCGCGATGCTGCGCTCCGGGCTGGACATCTCGAAGGTGATCACGCACCGGTTCCCGGCAGAGAGCTGGGCCGAGGGATTCGCGACCGCCCGCGGGGGGCAGTGCGGCAAGGTCGTGCTGGACTGGACGGGGGTCTGATGTACGGATCGGTGGGCGAGCAGCTGCGTGCCGCGATCGAGGAGATCCGTGCCGCGGGGCTGTACAAGAGCGAGCGGCAGCTGGCCTCGCCGCAGTCGGCGCGCGTGCTGTCCGCGGGGCAGGAGGTGCTGAACTTCTGCGCCAACAACTACCTCGGGCTGGCCGACCATCCGGACGTCGTCGCCGCCGCGAAGCAGGCGCTGGACGACTGGGGGTTCGGTATGGCCAGCGTCCGGTTCATCTGCGGCACGCAGACGCAGCACACGCTGCTCGAGTCGCGGCTGTCGGAATTCCTCGGCACCGAGGCGACGATCCTGTACTCGTCCTGCTTCGATGCCAACGGCGGGGTGTTCGAGGTATTGCTCGACGAGACCGACGCGGTGATCTCGGACGAGCTGAACCACGCTTCGATCATCGACGGCATCCGGCTGTGCAAGGCCACCCGCTACCGCTACCGCAACCGCGACATGGCCGACCTCGAGGCGCAGCTGCAGGCCGCATCCGCGGCGCGGCGACGCCTCGTCGTCACGGATGGGGTCTTCTCGATGGACGGCTACCTCGCGCCGCTGGGCGACATCTGCGACCTCGCCGAGCGCTACGGCGCCCTGGTGATGGTCGACGACTCGCATGCGGTGGGGTTCATCGGCGCGAGCGGGGCGGGCACTCCGGAGTTGGCGGGCGTGCAGGACCGCATCGACATCCTGTCCGGCACGCTCGGCAAGGCGCTCGGTGGCGCGTCCGGCGGGTACATCTCCGCGCGCGGCGAGATCGTGGAGCTGCTGCGCCAACGGTCGCGGCCGTACCTGTTCTCGAACGCCGTCGCGCCGTCAGTGGTGGCCGGTTCCCTGGCCGCGCTGAAGCTCGTGGCGGCCAGCGCCGAGCAGCGGGAGGTACTGCGCCGGAACACCGCCCTGTTCCGCGCCCGGATGGAGGATGAGGGCTTCGACGTGCTGCCCGGCGAGCACCCGATCGTCCCGGTGATGTTCGGCGACGCGGCGCTCGCGGGGCGGGTCGCGGAGACGATGCTGGCGCACGGCGTGTATGTGATCGCGTTCTCGTACCCGGTGGTCCCACAGGGCAGGGCGCGCATTCGCGTCCAGCTTTCGGCGGCGCACTCTGCAGCTGACGTCGAGACCTGCGTGCAGGCGTTCGTCGCCTCTCGCGCGGCCCATGCGAATGCGACCTGATCGCCCGTGCCGAGTGGGCAGCAAATCTGAACCGGCGCTCAGGTATCAGCCGTGCGCACCGATACCTCCATCAAGGTAACGATGAGTTCCAGGAGGAGCCATGACGAGCACGCACAGCGTCACGGCCACTGCTGACATCGCACAGGCGACGGCTGCCACGAACGAGATCTGCATTGCGGAGCGCTGCCTGTACGACGCAGAGGTGGCCCTGCACATCGCGCACCAGACCCAGGTCGACGAGTGGATCGCCGCCGCCGCCGAGCGGCTGCACGACGCGATCGTCGCGCA
>JAVHVL010000023.1:0-2679 GCA_032160565.1 Pseudonocardiales bacterium
CCCTGTCGAACGTCCGCACAAAGGGACTCGGCTAGTCGACGCTCGGGCCTCTGGGTTCCTGCGGCGCCGCTTTGGACTTTCTGTCGACGTGCGAGCTGTAACGGTCACGCTCGGCGTCCGTGCGCTCACGTGCCGAAGCGTGTCGATCGCCGCTGGCGTCCAGCCGATCGGAAGCCGTTTCCTGTCGATCCGTGGCCGCCTGCCTCAGCGATTTCGCGCTCACCTGTGATCCGATCGGTTGCTCGGACTCCTCGGCTGCCTTGTCCCGATCGGCGGCCGCCTCGTCGCGGATCGTGGCGTTGTGATCACGCCGGTCCGCGGCGCGATCCCGGCGATATGCCGTCTCATCGCGTCTATCGGCTGCCTCATTGCGACGATCGGCTGCCTCGTCGCGGCGATCGGCGGACGGATTGGGCGGGGAGGTGCCTTCGCCGTGCTTGTCCGCAGCCACTAGAGACCCCCATCGGTGCGCCAGGATGTCGGTCGAACCCAACAGACTGGGGCAGGACACCACCCTACGTCCAGAAGCGTTCGACACGACGAATATCGGCATGCCGGCTACGCCCAGGTGCTCCTCGTCATGACGCCGTCATTGCGCACGCCTACCGGGGCGGGTCAGGTCTCGTGCGAGTAGGCGCCGAATACAAATTCGCCCCGTGCCGAATTACCGGGCGCGTTTGGGCGGCGCTATGGCCGACTCCTTTCCGGTCCCTCTGAGCGACTGGTCTCGCGGCGTCGAACGGGTCTAGACCTTGCTCGTGCCAGCAGCGCCGCTCGCCACCTCGGAGGGCTTGAACTCGCAGACGACCGGAACTCCCGATCGGGTCTGGAAGTCACTCGCCTGCTTGAGCACGTCGTAGCGGGCGGTCCAGTCCCACTCATCGGTGAGGCTGACGGAGACGCGCAAAACTGGATGGCGACCGATGCCCGTCAGTTTGGCTTCGTGGAGGCGGCCGGGCAGTCCGGCGGCGTTGAAACGCTCGGTGAACAGGGCCAGGTAGCGGTCCGTCATACCATGCCGTCCGATCTCCCCGGCTCCCACGCTATGTGGTTGTAAAGCGGATGTCCTAGGTCATAGGTCCTATGTTCGGCACATCGTTGGACCTGCTCCGCCTGGCGCATCTCGAAACGCCACTCCCGAGTGATATTGCGCTCGGTGATCACACATGCCTCCGGAGCGGGTGGTAGCTCGTGCGACGAGGCACCAAATACAAATCACGTCCGGTTCTATGCCGATGTGCGCGAGTTCGGCAGGTGCAGTCGGGGCAGCTGTCTGGGGGTAAATTCCGCTCAGCCTTTCGCAATGTGGCCAGCCGAGCGCTCGGCTTTGAGCCAGGAGTCGGACGCAGCACTGTCGAACATTTGGTTCTTCGATAGCTTGCGGAGAACATGCGGATCAAGTCCGTTGAAGCGGTAGATCTCCTCGGAGGCAAGCACGATCACTCGAACGGCGACCACTCCGGCTACGACGTAGGCGCAAAGGCTCGGCACCAGGATGCCGACCGCCACGCCGGGATGATGAACGATCTCGCCGATCAGAGCCGCGACGACCAGCGGATCGAGTTAGCCCTTCGCCGTGTGACGATCCACGACTTCTCGCGGAGCAGGTGCGGGCGGCTGGGTTCTCGCGGGCTCCGGTAGGGCGGTTCGGGTACGTCATGAACAACGTCGACATTCTGCTTGGTCGAGTTCTGCGCGATCTGACTCGTTGCGACGCTACTTCCAACCGCAGTCAGGCTGATATCCCGACGTCTCGAGCAGATCGCTATAGCTTCCGCGCGATGGTGAGCCCGTCGAATGCCGGCAGCACTACGACCTCAACCCGACTGTCCACCGCAACCTTGTCGTTGAATGCTCGAAGGGCAGCCACGTTTTCGCCGGTGACACTCTCGTCGACGATCTCCCCGCTCCACAGAACATTGTCGGCCAGCAGGACGCCACCCTCGCGCACGCGTGGAACCAGCTCGTCCCAATAAGCGGTGTAGCCAGGCTTATCGGCGTCGATGAACACAAGATCGATCGCGGCCTCGCGCGGCAACGCGCGCAACGTCTGCAGAGCCGGGGCGAGGCGGAGTTCGATGCGATCACGCAGACCTGCGCGTTCCCACGCCCGCACGCCAATGGCCGTCCAGTCCTCGCTGACATCGCAGCACAGCAGCGAGCCGCCCTCGGCCAGACCGCGGGCGATGCACAGACTGGAGTAGCCAGTGAAGGTACCCACTTCCACCGCGCGTCGCGCCCCGACGATCCGGGCCATCATGGTCAGCAGCTGCCCCTGATCGTCGCCGATCTGCATCCCAGCCACATCGCCGAGCGCCTGGGTGTCCGATCGCAGCCGGCGAATGACCTCGTCCGGCACCCAGGTACCGTGGCCGACCGCATAGTCCCGGACCTGATCGGTCACCGTGAAGTTACGCATGCTCCGAGGCTAGCGGCCGCAGGTCCCTCCAGCGGCAAAGAGCCGTCGCTCCTGCGGCGTGCAGTTGGCGGTCGCATGACCGGGACTGCCGATGTGCGCCCGATAGGAACTTCGCCGGTACTCGATGAGCGCGCAGAACCATCTCTCGGTTCTATCGGCGGGGCTCCAGCGGCGGTAGCCGAGCGTCTCGGCGACAATCACCTGGTGGTGACTATGGAGCCCGAGCGGTTCGAGGTCATGGTCACCCACGCCCTCGACAG
>JAVHVL010000037.1:0-3188 GCA_032160565.1 Pseudonocardiales bacterium
CGTGCGGTCCGCGCGCGAGGCCGGGTTCGGAGCCCTGGTCGCCGGCGGGGTCCCGCCGCTGGGCGCCGCGCTGCTCACCGCCGCGGTGCTCGGTGCCGGCGCTGCCCTGGCGGCCGCCGTTGCTGCCGACCCGCTCGCCTGGCCGCTCGCTCAAGCCGCGGCGCTACTCGTCACCGCCGGGCTGCGGCGGCACGTCACCCGCCGCCTGGGCGGCGTGACCGGTGATGTGTTCGGAGCGCTCATCGAGGGCGCCACGGCGGCGACGCTGGTCGGGCTGGCGCTGGCCGGCTAGCCGGGCTGGCCGCGCGGGCGGGCGGCTCAGCCGGGGTAGGTGGCCGCGCCGCCCCCGGACGGCAGGTACCGGAGCACCCGTTCGTCGGTGGGCACCGGGTTGCCGTTGCCGTCCCGGTTGGACGTCGTCATCCACAGCGCGCCGTCCGGGGCGGCCGTGATAGCGCGCAGCCGGCCGTACTTGTTCTTCAGCAGCACGGAGAACTTGCCGGCCGATAGCGCCCCTGCCTTGCGGGCGAGCCTGCTGGCGAGCAGCTCCTTGCCGTCCAGCGAGGTCACGTAGAGGTTGCCGCTCTGCACCGTGCAACCCCCCGGCCCGCCGCCCCCGGCGGGCAGCGTCGTCAGCGGCGGCTGCGCCCCGGCCTTGGCCTGCGGCCAGCCGTAGCTCCCGCCCTTGATGAGGAGGTTGACGTTCTCGTACCCGTCGGTGCCCTTCGGCTCGACCTCGAGCAGAACGTCGTTCCCGGAAATCAGGCACAGACCGGCGACGGCGTGGTGGCCACTGGTGAAGACGGGCGACGTCGGCACCGGATTGCCCCGGGACGGGTTGCCGATATCGCTGACGCGCAGCACCTTGCCGGCGAGGCTGTGCGGGTCGGCAGCGAGGGCTGGATGCCCTGCGTCGCCGGTGCCGATGTACAGCTGCCCGTCGTCGCCGAAAGCGAACCGCCCGCCGTTGTCGGTCGTGCCGCGGGGGATCCCGGTCAGCACCGGCGTGATCGCTCCGGTCAGGGTGAAGGCGATGACGCGGTTGTCGGTCGCCGTCGTGACGTAGGCGAAGATCAGGCTGTCCTGGAGGTAGTTGGGCGAGAGGGCCAGGTCGAGCAGCCCGCCGCCGCCGGTGGAGCTGAGCCCGGTGAGGGTGCGCACGGTCGGCACCGGCTGATTCGGTTTCGGCTGCACCCGCACGATCCGGCCTGTGGTGCGCTCGCCGACGAGTGCCGTGTTGTCCGGCAGGATCGCGACGGCGCCCGGGGCGGAGAGATTGGTGGCGACGATCGTCGGGTCCTGGGCGGACGCGCTCGTCGGTGCCGGCGTAGCGGGGCCGCCGCCGGTGCTCGGCGTCGAGCTCGGGCCGCTCGGCTGGGGCGCGATGGCGCTCGCGCTGGGCTGCTGCCCCTCGCCCTGGAAGGACGGCTTGGGCACCCAGGTCGGCGTGTTCGCCTGCGCGCCCGCCCCGCAGCCGGCCAGCACGAAAGCGGCCGCGACCGCGAACCCGGGGCGGGTGGCACGGTGCCTCCTGCCCGCGCCGTGCCTCCTGTCGGCGCGGTGCCTCCCCTCAGCGCGGTGCATCCCACCAGTCTGCCTCCTGATGCTGTGCGGCCACAGATAGCCTCGGGGGGTGATGACGATCTGCGTTCCTGATGAAGTCGGGAAGCAGGAGCTGAAGGACCTTCCGGGCGTGGAGGTCGTGGTCTGGGGCGACGACGGGCCGCCGCCGGCCACCGTCGACGGTGTCCAGTTCCTGGTGCCGCCTTACGTCCTGTCCGCTATGACACCCGAGCTGCTCGCCGGGCTCCCCGAGCTGCGCGTGATCCAGCTGCTTTCGGCCGGGGTCGAGCCCTGGCTCGACCGGGTGCCGGACGGCGTCGTGCTGTGCAACGGCCGGGGGATCCACGGCGCGTCCACGGCCGAGCTGGCTGTCGCGGGGCTGCTCTCCGTCCTTCGCGAGCTGCCCCGCTACCACGTCGAGCAGGTCGCGCACCGCTGGACACCCGGGCGCACCGACGGCCTCGACCGCAAGCGGGTGCTCGTCCTCGGTGCCGGCGACATCGGCCGCCGGGTCGCCGCCGCGGTCGAGGTCTTCGACGCAGCGGCGACGCTCGTGGCGCGCCGGCCGCGCGATGGCGTTGCGCCGATGAGCGCGCTCGGCGAGCTGCTCCCCGTCCACGACGTGGTCGTCGTCGCCCTGCCGCACACGCCGGAGACGCACGGTCTCGTCGACGCGGCGTTCCTCGCCGCCCTGCCGGACGGCGCCGTGGTGGTCAACGTCGCCCGGGGGCAGCTCCTCGACACCGATGCGCTGCTCGCCGAACTCGTCGCCGGGCGGCTGCGGGCCTTCCTCGACGTCACCGAGCCGGAGCCGCTGCCGCCGGACCATCCCCTCTGGGGCGCGCCGAACGTGCTCATCACGCCGCACGTCGGGGGCGGCACCAGCGGCTGGGAGCGGCGGGCCTATCACCTCGTGCGCGAGCAGGTGATCCGCTTCCGCGACGGCGAGCCGCTGGAGAACGTCGTCTCCGCCGGCTACTGACATGCCCTAGCGGCGGCGGCGGGACGGCGCGAACTTGGGCTTCGGCTCCGCGATCTCCGGCAGCCGCCCACCGCTGGCCTTCGAGACGGCGGCGAGATCGCCCACCCGCACGCACGGCAACCGCACCGACCCGTCGGCGCACACCGCGTAGACGGTGCGCTCGTCGACGGACAGCCCGCGCACCTCGGACCACGGCAGCAGCCGCTTGCCGAACAGCGCTCGCACGGTGATCCCCTGCTCGCCCACCGTGGTCGAGGCGCGGGCGATGAACACCGCGGCGAGGACGGGGACGACCAGCAAGAGGGTCTGCGGCCCGACGACGGCCCGCGCGCCCTGACTCCCGTCCGCGGCGAACGCCAGCGGCGCGACGCAGAACATCAGCAACAGCACGATCAGGTAGGCCATCCGCGGCAGCCGGAAGGTCCGCGCCCGCACTGGGGGAGAGGGAGGCGAGGACACGCAAGAACGGTAACCCGTAGGGTTTGCCCGTGAGCACCGAGGAACCGCGCCAGCATCGCAAGCCGCACAGCGGCATCGTCACCGACGGCCTCGAACGAGCGGCGGCGCGGGGCATGCTGCGGGCCGTGGGCATGGGCGACGACGACTGGCGCAAGCCGCAGATCGGCGTCGCGTCGTCGTGGAA
>JAVHVL010000106.1:0-2715 GCA_032160565.1 Pseudonocardiales bacterium
CAGCGCGTCGAGGTGCGCCGCGTGGTCGGCCCGGATCACCCGCAGCGCCGCGCGCACCGAGGCGTCCCCGCCGGTCGTGGCGTCGATGCCGGCGATGAGCCCCTGCTCGGCCGTGAGTGCCGCGACCAGCTCGGCCGGCGGCGGTTCGCGGTGCTCAACGGGCAGATGTCGCAGGGCTCCGGCGGTCACGCCCCCCGCACCGGCCACCAGCACAGCCAACCCGCCGAGGAGCAGGCCGCGCCTCGATACGACACGACTCGATCGGGCACGCCGCAATACACTGCGCTCGCGATCGTTGTTAGTGCCCGCTGCGTGCGCCATGACGCGCCAAGTCTGGCAGAGCCGATAGCCTGGGCGTCCCACAACTGCAGAAGAGGAGCGAATGATGCCGCCCCCCACAGCCGGCCGGTCCGGCGCCGAGGCGCGCCAGTACCTTCTCGACCTGCTCGGCCCCGTGGTCGAAGCCGCCGGGTACGACCTCGAGGACGTCACGGTCACCGCGGCAGGGCGCCGCAGCCTGGTGCGCGTGAGCGTGGACGCCGACGGTGGGATCGACCTGGACGCCGTTGCCGAGGTCACCCGCGCGGTGTCGGACGTGCTCGACACCGACGCCGACGGGGGCCGAGCGTTCGCCGGCCCGTACGTACTCGAGGTCAGCTCGCCCGGCGTCGACCGGCCGCTCACCGAGCCGCGGCACTGGCGCCGGGCGATCGGCCGCCTCGTCGAGGTGCCGGTGGGCGACGCATCGGTCACCGGGCGGGTCAGCGCGACCTCCGAGGATGGCGTGACACTGGACATCGAGGGCGCGCAGCGGACCCTGGTCTGGGGCGAGCTCGGCCGCGGCAAGGTCCAGGTCGAGTTCAACGCCCCGGGCGCCGCTCGCGACGCCGGCCCGTCAGCAGAGGAGGGCTGAGCCGTGGTTCAGGTTGACATCGCCGCGCTGCGCAGCATCGAGCGGGAGAAGGAGATCTCCTTCGAGACGATCATCGACGCGCTCGAGACGGCGCTTCTCACCGCGTACAAGCACACGCCGCACTCGATGCCGCACGCCCGCGTGGTCATCGACCGCAAGACGGGCGACGTCGTGGTGTGGGCGCAGGACCTCGGGCCGGACGGCGAGCTGATCGAGGAGTACGACGACACCCCCACCGACTTCGGCCGGATCGCCGCCATGACGGCCCGCCAGGTGATCCTCCAGCGGCTGCGCGACGCCGAACACGACCAGACCTTCGGCGAGTACTCCGGCCGTGAGGGGGACATCGTCACCGGCGTCATCCAGGCCGACGCGCAGGCCGCCCAGCGAGGGCTGGTGCTCATCGACATCGGCAAGGTGGAGGCGCTGCTCCCGCAGTCGGAGCAGGTGCCGGGGGAGGAGTACACGCACGGCACGCGCATCAAGTGCTACGTCGTCGGGGTCTCCCGCGGCATGCGCGGCCCGCAGGTCACGGTCAGCCGCACCCATCCGAACCTCGTTCGCAAGCTGTTCGCCCTCGAGGTGCCGGAGATCGCCGACGGCAGCGTGGAGATCGTCGGCGTGGCTCGGGAGGCCGGCCACCGCAGCAAGATCGCCGTCCGCACGTCTGTCGCCGGGCTCAACGCCAAGGGGGCCTGCATCGGCCCGATGGGGCAGCGGGTGCGCAACGTGGTGGCCGAGCTGCACGGCGAGAAGATCGACATCATCGACTGGCACGAGGACCCGGCCACCTACGTCGGCAACGCCCTCTCGCCGGCTCATGCACTCGAGACACACGTGGTCGACCCGGTGACCCAGTCCGTCCGCGTGGTGGTGCCGGACTTCCAACTGTCGCTCGCGATCGGGCGAGAAGGGCAGAATGCCCGGCTTGCGGCGCGACTCACCGGCTGGCGCATCGACATCCACAGCGACGCCGAGCCCGCGGTGCCCGCCGCGGAGGCCCAGCCGACGCCCGACCCCCAGCAGGCGGCGGCGCCCGCATCCGACGGCGAGGAGTAGACTGCTCAATGGCCGTCCGACCGTCGACGGCATCCGAACAACCCCGGGGCAGGCCGCTGGACACACAGCGCCCGATCCGAACGTGTATCGGATGCCGGCAGCGAGCGGTGGCCGCCGAGTTGCTCCGCGTCGTCGTGGCGCCGGACGCGATCGGCAAGGCAGAGTCGGGGCCCGCGGGACACGACGTACGCGGCCCTTTTGCCTTGCCCGTCGTGCCCGACCCGCGTCATCGCACACCCGGCCGCGGCGCTTGGCTGCATCGCGACCTGGGATGCGTCGAACTCGCAGAGCGGCGTCGGGCGTTCGGCAGGGCCCTTCGGGTGCCCGGGCCGGTCGATCCGACTCCGGTCCGGGAGTACGTCGCGCAGCTGCACGGGACCGAACCAGCGGAACACCGCTAGGAGATGAAGAGCAATGGGCACTCGATGAAGCGCCAGCAATGAGCACGTCCACCGTCTAACGGGGCCGAGCGGGATGCCGCCACGGTCCTTTCTAAGGAGTCAAGTGGCAGGCAAGGCCCGCGTACACGAGCTCGCGAAAGAGCTCGGCGTAACCAGCAAGGAACTACTCGGCAAGCTCGGTGAGATGGGCGAGTTCGTCAAGAGCGCGTCGTCCACCGTCGAAGCCCCCGTCGCGCGCCGGCTGCGCGAGGCATTCCCCGCAGCGGGCGCTGCCCCGGCTGCGCCGGCCAAGAAGGCGCCGGCCAAGAAGGCGGCGGCAGCCGCCCCGGAAGCACCCGCACC
>JAVHVL010000182.1:0-3189 GCA_032160565.1 Pseudonocardiales bacterium
TAGAGCGGTGTGCCGAGTTCGCGTTCGAGGGCCTGGATCGAGTTCGACAGGCCTGACTGGACGATGAGCTCGCGCTTGGCGGCGAGGGTGATGCTGCGTTCCTCGACCAGCGCGAGGAAGTGACGTAGCTGCCTGAGTTCCATCCGCCATCGCCTCCCAAGGCCTGAGCTACAGCCTATCTGGGCAGCATCATCTGTCAGGCAGATGCAACGTATCTGTGCGCGCCGTCGCCGACCGGGCATCGGTGTCCTGACGCGGGTGGTTGACGCCCATGAACACGCAAGGACCACCCGTCATTTAGTTGTTGCTTCAACTGAACTAGCTGAGAGGGCACCCGCCATGTCGATTGCCACCCCTTCCGTCGTCGTCCCGTCCCAGAGCGCCGCGCGCAGCCGGTGGACGCTGATCGCGGTCTGCGCGGCGACCTTCATGCTGCTCGTCGACGTGACGATCGTGCAGGTCGCTCTGCCGACGATCCAGCACCACCTCCACGCCTCCTTCACCGACCTGCAGTGGGTCATCGACGCCTACGCCCTCTCCCTCGCCACGGTCATCCTCACCTGGGGGTCGATCGCAGACCTCCTCGGACGAAAGCGGGTCTTCATCGCCGGGCTGGCGGTGTTCACCGTGTCGTCGCTGCTCTGCGGGCTCGCGCAGTCGAGCACCATGCTCATCTGGGCGCGGGCCCTGCAAGGCGTCGGTGGCGCGGCGATATTCGCCACCGGCCTCGCCCTCATCGCCCAGGACTTCCAAGGCGCGGCGCGCGGCAAGGCGATCGCGGCGTGGGGCGCGACCGTCGGGGGTGCGGCAGCCGTCGGACCGATCGTCGGTGGTGCGCTTACGAGCGGCATCGGCTGGCGCTGGATCTTCTTCGTCAACGTGCCGGTCGGCGTCGCCGCGATCTGGATCTCCTTGACGAAGATGCGCAACCAGACAGACCCCGGCGCGACCCGTCTCGACGGCCTCGGCCTCGTCACCTTCGCCGCGGCCATGTTCCTGCTCGAGTTCGGCCTCATCCGCGGCAACGACCTCGGCTGGACCAGCGGGGCGATTGTGGCGATGTTCGCTGGCTCTGCGGCGGCGTTTGTTGCCTTCGTCCTGGTCGAGCTTTTTCAGACCCGCCCGATGTTCGACCTGTCACTGTTCCGCAAGCCCAGCTTTGGCGGGGTCTCGGTCGCCACGTTCGCCATCGGCGGTGGGATGTTCGCGCTCCTGCCCTTCCTCACCTTGTACTTCCAGAACGACCTCGGCTACTCGCCGTTGCAAGGTGGCCTGCGCCTGTTGCCGTTGACGGTGCTCGCCTTCCTCGTGCCGTTCGTCTTCCGTGGCCCTGCGCAGACGCTCCCACCCGGCCTCGCGCTCGGTGCGGGCTTCGCCATCACCGCCGGCGGGATCGCCGCGATGCTCGCCGTCGGCTCCGACTCAAGCTGGACGGTCCTCATCCCCGGACTGGTGCTCTGCGGCATCGGCCTCGGCATTGCCAACCCGGCGATCGCCCGCGTCGGGCTAGGCGTCGTGCCTCCCCACCGCAGCGGGATGGCGTCTGGCATCAGCAACACCTTCCGCATCGCGGGACTCGCGACCGGGGTAGCGGCGCTCGGCGCGATCTTCCAGCAGCGGGTCACCACCTCGCTGTCGTCAAGTGTCGGCCCGCACGCCGCCGCGCTCGGTAACGTCGTCTCCTCGGCCGGCGTCACGGAGGCTGCTCACGGCCAGGCGAGGACGGCCGAGGCGGCTCACGTCGCCTTCGTCTCGGGACTACACACGATCTTCGTCATCTGTGCGATCGCCGTCGCGGCCGGCGCAATCATCTCGGTCGTCCTCGTGCGCTCCAAGGACTTCCACCAGCCAACTCCGCCGGTGGCCCCGACCGAGCCCCTCTCAGCGCCCTCCGAATGAGACACAAAGACCTTGGACCCCATCCAATTTCCCATGTGCCGGCACTCAGTGAGATGAGGCAAGTGATGGATGAATTCACAAAATCGCCCGAAGCTCGGATCGCTCATGATCGTCGTCCACTCCCGCGCTGAACTGGCGGCCACTCGTAGCGACTTGCCGACCCCGCTTGGCCTCGTCGCGACGTTGGGAGCCCTGCACGCCGGGCACGCGTCGCTGATCGACGTGGCGCGACAGGCTAACGGTGCATTGGGCTCGGTGCTGGTGACGATCTTTGTCAACCCGACGCAGGTCGGCACGAACGAGGACCTGAGCACCTATCCGCGGACGCTGGACGCCGATCTCGCGCTCTGCGACGCACATGGCGCCGACGTGATCTGGGTGCCCTCGGTCGAGGACATCTACCCCGGCGGGCCGTCGCAGACCTCGGTCGTCCCGGGGCCGCTCGGTGCTGAACTCGAGGGCGGCGAGCGGCCGACCCACTTCGCGGGCGTCCTGACCGTCGTCGCCAAGTTCTTCGCGCTGATCCGACCGGATTCGGCGTTCTTTGGCGAGAAGGACTATCAGCAGTTGACGCTCATCCGCCGAATGAACGTGGACCTCGGACTCGGCCTGGCGATCGTCGGTGTGGAGACAGTCCGCGAGGCCGACGGGCTCGCCCTATCCAGTCGCAACGTCTATCTCGGCTCCGACGACCGGCAGCGGGCCCTGGTGCTGTCGCGAGCTCTGCGCGCTGGGCAGGCCGCGGCGGCCGGCGGCCCGACTGCAGTGCTCGACGCGGCGCAGGCCGTCTACGCAACGGAGCCGACCATCACTGCGGACTACCTCGAACTGCGCGCCGTCGATCTCGGTCCGGCGCCCACCGCCGGGGCCGCTCGCCTGCTGACCGCGGCTCAGGTAGGGCCGGCGCGGTTGATCGACAACGTCGCGATCGAACTGGGCCGCTCACCATCGTTGGCTCGTCGGTTCAACTCGACGCGGCAGGTGGCGCGACCGGCACCGCCTGTGGCGGCCGGTTCCAAGGAGTAACGGTGACTGCAATCGCGCAGCTACTTGCCGCCCGGCGGACCGGTCCGTCCCTCCCATGGCGGCTGGCTCGCACGTGGCGGAGACTGTTTCTCGGTGTCGGCGTTGCGGCTGTCGTTGTGCCCGTCGTCGTCTCAGAGGGGCACAACGTCGGACGGTCTTTCGACAAGTTCGGGTCCCTAAGCCTTGGATGGGTGGTAACTGCCCTCGTTGCAGAGTTCGTTTCGATGGTTGCCTTCGCTCTTGTCCAACGGCAGATGGTCTCGG
>JAVHVL010000304.1:0-2822 GCA_032160565.1 Pseudonocardiales bacterium
GGTCCTGGGGCTGCAGCGCAGCGCGGCTCAGATCCCGAGGCTGGATCAGCAGCCGGTCGCCGGCGACCCGCGCGCTGAGGTGGCCGCTGTAGCCCAGCACCTCCTGCTGCACGAGCAGACGGGAACAGGTGATCAACTCGGTTCGCAGCCTGCCCTCGTCCGCGTCGGCCACCGGTACTCCGTTCGTCAGCCTGATTTTGCCTTTTGGATATTGGATCCAGACTGTAAACGTGCGGAAGTGACTTTGGGAAGAAGGTTTGGATAAGAAGTTTCCGCGCGTCGCGCGCCGAAATCGACCGCTAACAGATGATTCAGGCGGAATCAGACGTGCCCTGTATGGGAGACCGCCGCCCGCTCTCGTGCGCCACGCGAATCGCAGCCCACCCAGTTCTCGTCGCAGGCGGTATCACGCAGTAACGCGGACCCGATCGGCTCGTCGTTTTCGTGGGCCGGCCCTCATGCCTCGACGCCTCAGTCGCTGGTCGCTGTCACGCCTGTTTCGTCGGATCACGTTGCGGTCTGGTGTTTGCCCGACCGGACGGGAACCCGATGGCGCCCAGCGGGTCACGAAGCGATTCGCTCAGCTCGCGGCGGCCGCGAACCTGCGGCACGTCCGGCTGCAGGATCTGCGCCATGGTCAGGCCTCGCTGATGCTCGCGGCCGGTGTGCCCATGGCGGTCGTGTCCAAGCGCCTCGGGCACTCGACGATCACGCTCACCAGCGACACGTACTCGCACCTGCTCGGCGGCGTCGGGGGTGAGGCTGCCGAGCGGGCTGCGGCCCTGGTCCCCCGTGCCGGTCGTGCCGTCGCGGACGACCGGCGTGACCAATCGGTGACCACTTCGGCCCAGGAAACGGATCAGGACCCCCGTCTCGACGACGGAGGCCCCGGACTGTCTGGCTCGGATGGTGCGCCGCCAGGGACTCGAACCCCGAACCCGCTGGTTAAGGGTCTGCGCGCGCCCGCTGCCTGAGGCGCTGGCGGCGTGACGACGATGGCGCACTACGTGGTGATGACCGCGGACGGGCTCCTCCTGGCCGAGTTCCACCTGGACGCCGAGCAGGAGGCGTTCTCCTACCGGGCCGACTGGAACTGTAATCACGTGTTGGACCAGGTGCCCCCCGCGGAGGTCTACGAGTGGGTGGACGAGCCCGCCAGCCACCGCCGCTACCTGCGGCTGGTCGACCGCGTGGCGATGATGCACGCGCTCACCGCCGCGGCGGCACACACGAGGGGGCCGGCGCATGACCGCGTTTGAGACTGAGATCCAAGCCATCGAGGCGATCGGTCTGCGGGACTGGGAGCCCGGCTCCTACAGGCCGCGCAGCGAGCTGGCGCTGCTGGAGGCGTGCGCCGCCGCCGGCGTCCAGCTCGGCGCCTACGACCGGAAGATCCTCGGCTGGCTGGCCGGCTTCGAGCCGCAGGCGTGCGCGGTCATCGCGAACATCGTGCTGAGAGCCGGCGACGCGGGATGACCACCTTGGGAGGGGTAGATCAGAACGCGGCCTACTGGGCCGCGTTCTGCTTGGGGTGCGGGCACTCGCCGTGCGAGGCGGGCCGTAGGGGTGCCTGCCTCGCCGGCGAGCTGGCCGCGCTGAAGCGCGTCAACTATCGGCCGAGGCGGTCGGTAGTTGAGCGCTCGCGCGCGTGATCACATCGGCGTCGGCGGAGCGTTGGGCCCGTGTGGGGTGGCCCTACGCTCCGCCGATGTTGACCATGATCGAGACTCCGGGCGAGTGGCTCGACGCCATCGCCGCGTTCCTGACCGCTCTGCGCGCCGCTGGCCGACCTGATACGACGATCGGACTCCGGCACTACCAACTGCGCCGGCTCGCGGCCGCCATGGCGCCCTCAGGGCCGTGGGAGGTCACCGGCGAGCAGTTGGTTGAGTGGGTCGGCGGGCAGAGTTGGGGTCGCGAGTACCGCCGCTCGTGGCGGTCGGCGATCCGCGGCTTCTACCGCTGGGCGCACGGCGCCGGCTACGTCGAGCGGGACCCGGCGCTGGCGCTGCCCAGCGTCGACCCCAGGCCGCCGAAGCCGCGGCCGGCGCCGGAGGACGCGTACCGGCTCGCGCTCGCCTCCGCGGACGATCGGGTGCGCCTCATGCTGCGCCTGGCCGCCGAGCTGGGGATGCGCCGCGGCGAGGTCGCCCGCGTGCACAACGACGACCTGGAGCGGGACCTGGCCGGCTGGACGCTGCGCGTGAACGGCAAGGGTGAGCGGCTGCGCCGGCTGCCGATCAGCGACGGGCTGCGCGCGGCGATCGCCAAACGCGGCGCCGGCTATCTGTTCCCGGGCAACGATGCCGGGCACCTTTCCCCTGCGTACGTGGGGAAACTCGTCTCCCGCACGCTGCCGGGCGCGTGGGCGATGCACTCGCTAAGGCACCGATTTGCGACGCTGGCCTACAGCCTGGACCGGGACGTGTTCACCGTCCAGGAGCTGCTCGGGCACGCCTCGCCGGTCACCACACGGTTGTACGTCCAGGTGCCGGTCGACTCGATGCGCCGCACCGTGCTCGCGGTCGCCGGTTTCTAGCCGAGTGTGCCGCCGGCGAGGACGTTCATCGTGGCGGTGCACGTGGCCGCGGTGCGGGCGAGGAACTGGACGAGCAGCGGCGACGCCGGCAGGACGAGCAGCTTCTGTTGCAGCTTGTTCGCGCTGAGCGTCGCCATCTGGGTTGTGTCGGTCAGTCGGATGCTGTGCGGCGCGCCGGCGGGGTCGGAGTAGGTGGCGACGAACTCGCCGGTCATGGTGGTGTTGTTGAGGACGAAATCCGCGAAGCAGAGGCCCTGCGTGCCGGTGGTGCCGAGGGTGTAGG